>CALMOL010000134.1:5123-10932 GCA_937871685.1 uncultured Verrucomicrobiota bacterium | reverse complement strand
GTGCCGCTGGCCATGGTGGTTTGGGCGGCGTTGCGCTTCGGCGTCGCGGGCGGCTCGCTGGCGGTGCTAGGGCTGAGCTGCCTGGCGGCCATCGGCACGGCGGCGGGCCGGGGTCCCTTCGGGGTGGCGGAGATCCGGGAGGGAATGCTGGTGCTGTGGGCCTACGCTTTCTCCGCGGTGCTGCTGGCGCTGACGATCGCGGTGATCCAGGCGGAGCGTGCCCGCGCCTTTGCGGAACTGCAACGCTCGCAGCAGCGCCTGGAACTGGCCACGCGCGCCGCCGGACTGGGCATCTGGGACTACGATGCCGCGCGCAACTCCGCCCGGTGGGACGCGCGGATGCTGGAGATCTACGGCCTGCGGCCGGGAGAGTTCACCGACGACTTCGCCGGCTGGGAGCGCGCGCTGCTGCCGGAGGACGCGCCGGCCGCAAGGGCGGCGCTTGCCAGCGCGATGGAGCGCCAGGAGGACTTCGCCGCCCGCTTCCGCATCCGCTGGCCCGGCGGCGAGGTGCGCCACGTCGAGGCGCGCGCGATCTTCCTGCCCGCCGCGGATGGCACCCTGCGCCGCGCGATCGGCGTGAACTGGGACGTGACCTCCGAGCGCCGCGCGGAGGAGCGCCGCGACGAGCTGCTCGCGCGCCTGCAAAAGATCGCCTCGCAGGTGCCGGGCATGGTCTATCAGTTCCGCCTGCGCCCGGACGGCTCCGCGTCGCTGCCCTACGCGAGCGGCGGGCTGCGCGATCTCTTCCAGGTGGAGCCGGCCGCGGCGTGCGAGGACGCCGCGCCGATCTTCGAGCGCGTCCACCCGGCGGACCTGATGGGCCTGAACGCCTCCATCGCGAAGTCCGCGGAAACGCTGGGGATCTGGCGGCACGAGTTCCGCGTGCGCGCCGCCCCGGGGCAGCCCGAGCGCTGGCTGCTGGGAAACTCCGCCCCGCAGCGCGAGGCGGACGGCTCCGTCCTGTGGCACGGCTTCATCACCGACGTGACCGAGCGCAAGCGCGCCGAGCGCGACCTGCGCGAGAAGAACGACGAGCTGGAACGCTTCGCCCACACCGTTTCTCACGACCTCAAGAGCCCGCTGGTCACCATCCAGACCTTTCTCGGCTACCTCGAGCAGGACCTCGCCCAGGGCGATCCCGCGCGCGTGGCCGAGGACCTCGGCTTCATGCGCACCGCGTCCGCGAAGATGAGCCAGCTCATCGAGGAGGTGCTGGAAATTTCCCGCGTGGGGCGCGCCCCGAGCCTGCCGGCCCGGGTCGGGTGCCACGAGGTTGCCCGCGAGGTGCTGGCGCTCACCGCCGGGGCCATCGCCGCGCGCGGCGTGGAGGCGCGCGTCGCGGGGCCGGACGTGCCGCTGGCCGGCGACCGCGCGCGCCTCGTGCAGGCGTGGCAAAATCTCGTGGAGAACGCCGTGAAGTTCATGCGCGCGGACGAGCCCGCGCCGTGGGTGGAGCTCGGCGCGCGCCGGCCGGGCGCGGGGATGCCGCCGGAGTTCTGGGTGCGCGACAATGGTCCTGGCATCGAGCCGCGCCACCACGCGCGCGTCTTCGGCCTCTTCGAGAAGCTGGACGCGGCGGCGGCCGGCACCGGCCTGGGCCTCGCGCTCGTGCGGCGCATCGTGGAGTCCTTTGGCGGCCGCATCTGGCTAGAGTCCGAGGGCGCGGGCGCGTGCTTTTGGTTCACCCTGCCCGAGGCGGAAGACCGGGAGGCTACCCTTCGTTCCCCGTCGGCATGAACCCCCCGGAGATCCCTCTCATTCTTCTCGTCGAGGACGAGCCGGCGCACGCCGAGATCGCGCGGCGCTCCCTTGCCTCGCTCGCCTTCCTTGAGCACGTGCCCGACGGCGAGGCCGCGCTGGCTTGGCTGCGCCGGCCCGGCGCGCCGCGGCCCGCCCTCGTGTTGCTCGACCTCCGGCTGCCGCGCATGGACGGCCTGGAGGTGCTCGCCGCGATGAAGTCGGACCCCGCCCTCGCGCGCCTGCCCGTGATCGTGATGTCCACCTCGGCGGCCGAGCGCGACCTCGCGCGCGCCTACGACCGCCACGCGAACGCCTACCTCGTCAAGCCGCTCGACTTCGCGCGCTTCATGGCCCAGCTCCGCTCGCTCGCCGAGTTCTGGCTGAAGTGGAATCACCGCCCTTCCTGAAGGAGTCACCCGCCAAGATTGCTCGCGCCGGCCACGATTCCTGCTTTCATGGGGGCCGCATGGAGCCCGTCCCCTCCCGCATCTTGATCGCCGAGGACGAGGCGGCGCACGCCGAGGCGATGCGCCGCGCGCTCCTCGCCGGCAACGCGACGGCGGAGATCACGGTGACTCCCAGCCTCGCCGCGTTCCGTGCCGCCGCGGCCGCGGCCCCGCCGGACCTCGCCCTCGTGGATCTGCACCTGCCGGACGGGCGCTCCGTCTCGGTGCTCTCCGACCCGCCTGAGGCCGGCGCCTTTCCCATCCTCGTCGTCACCGCCCACGGCTCCGAGCAAGATGCCGTGGAGGCGCTCAAGGCCGGCGCGCTGGATTACGTGGTGAAGTCGCCCGCGTCCTTCGCCGACCTGCCGCGCACCGTGGCGCGCGCGTGGCGCGAGTGGCGCACGCGCCAGGCCCGGCGGCGCGCCGAGGCCGACCTGCGCGAGCGCGAGGAGCTTCTGCGCCTCCTGATCGAGCACACCGCCGAGGCCGTGATCCTCACGGACGCCGATGGTCGGGTGGAGTCCGCCAATCCCGCCGCCTGCCGGCTCTTCGGACGCACGGAGGTGGAGATGCGCGAGGCCGCGCGGTGCGACCTCGCCGATCCTTCCGACGGGCGCCTGGCCGCCGCGGTGGCGGCGCGCGAGGCTGCGGGCACTTTCCATGGCGAGTTGGACTACCGCCGGCGCGATGGATCGCTCTTCCCGGTCGAGGTGTCCTCCACGCTCTACACGGACTCCAGCGGCCGGAGCCGCGCCGGCACCTTCTTCCGCGATCTCACCGAGCGAAAGCGGGCCGAGGCGAGCCGCGCGCAGGAGGAGGCCAAGCTCCGCGAAACCCAGCGTCTTGAGGCGCTGGGCACGCTCTCCGGCGGCATCGCGCACGACTTCAACAACATCCTCGCCGCCATCCTCGGCAACGCCGAGCTCGCGCGCCTCCACTTTTCTCCCCTCGGCCACCCGGCCGACGCCAACCTCGCCGCGATCCTCAAGGCCTGCGGGCGCGCCACCCACCTTGTCCGGCAGATTCTCACCTTCGCCCGCGTCGAGGCCCCGCGACGCGCGTCCACGCCGCTGGCCGGCGCGGTCGAGAGGGGCGTGGCGCGCCTGCGGGCCGCCCTCCAGCCCGGTGCCAGCCCCGAGCTGCACCTCGATCCCGGCGCCCCCGTCGCCGAGGCCGACGCGGCGCAGGTCGAGCAGGCCATCATGAACCTCGGCATGAACGCCTGGCAGGCGCTCGAGGGGCGGCCCGGCCGCATCACGGTCCGGCTGCGCGCGCTTCGTCCCGGCGAGTCGCTGCCCCCTCCGCTGGACCCCACCGCCCCCTGGACGGTGCTCTCCGTGGAGGATACCGGCGTGGGCATGGACGCGGCGACGCGCGAGCGGGTCTTCGAGCCGTTTTTCACCGTGAAGGGCGCGGGCCGCGGCCCTGGCCTCGGGCTGGCGGTGGTGCACGGGGTGATGCGCGCGCACGGCGGAGCTGTCGCCGTGCGTTCGGAACCGAGCGTGGGCTCGACTTTTGAGCTCTTCTTCCCGGCCGTGGCCGCCGCGCCGTCCGCTGCCGCCACTCCCGCCTCGCCGGTCGCGGCATTGTGCGGTCGCCACGTCCTCTGCGTGGACGACGAGGAACCCATCGTGACCCTCACGCGCGTCGCGCTGGAATCGCGCGGCCACCGGGTCACCACCTGCACGCGCGCGGACGAGGCGATGGCCCTGCTGCGCGCGCGGGCGACGGAGTTCGACCTGCTGCTCACCGACTACAACATGCCGGGCGTCTCCGGCCTGGCCGTCGCGCGCGAGGCCGCGCGCCTGGCCCCGCGCCTGCCGGTGGTGGTGGTGTCCGGCTTCCTCGACGAGACCGCGCGCCGCGAGGCCGCGGCGCTTGGGGTGCGCACGCTCCTGCTCAAGCCGGTGTCTATCGCCGACCTCTGCCGCGCCGTGGCCGACGGCCTGGCCGAGGCCTGACGCCGCGCGCATGCCGCCGCTCGATTCCCTGACCCCGGCGCAATGGGCGGTGGCGGTCCTGGCCGCCTTCTTCATCGGCGTGTCCAAGGCGGGCTTCGCGGGCGTGGGGCTGGTGGGCATCTACCTGATGACCGAGATCCTCCCGGCGCGCGAGTCCACCGGCGTGATCCTGCCGATGGTGGTGTTCACGGACCTGTGGGTGATCGGCTCCCTCGGGCACCACGCGAAATGGGAATTGATCCGGCATTTCCTGCCGCTGGCGCTCGCCGGCATCGGGATCGGCTGGTTCATCTTCGCGCTGATTCCCGAGCAGAAGTTCCGCTTCGTGGTGGGCTTGGTGATCCTGCTCCTCGTCGTCGCCTCCTACACGCGGCGCGCGATCCTGCGAAACCTGCCGGCGCGTCCCGGCGGGCCGCCGCCCGCGGCGGGCTGGACGCTGGGGCTGATCGCCGGCGTGAACACGATGATCGCCAACTCGGCCGGCCCCTTCACCGCGATGTATCTGCTGCTCGACACACGCCTGACGAAGCTGGAGTTCGTCGGCACGAACGCGTGGCTGTTCGTGATCCTCAACGTGACGAAGTTGCCGCTGTCGTGGTCGCTCGGGGTCATCACGCCGCGCTCGCTCCTCTTCAACGCGTGCTTCATCCCGGCGTTGCTGCTCGGGGTCGCGGCCGGGCGCGCGGCGCTAGACCGCATCCCCCAGCGCGTCTTCGAGCACGTCCTCCTGCTCTTCTGCCTCGTGGCCGCGCTGCGGCTCATGCTGGGATAATCCCTCGTTCGCCCTCATGCTCCTGCGCCTTGCCTACCGCTCCCTTTACGAATACGGGCGGCCCGTTTCCTTCTCGCCGCACGAGCTGCGCGTCTTCCCCCGCGCCGAGGCCGGGCGGACGGTGCGGCAGTGGGAGTTCCGCGCGAACGACGGCGCGGACGTGCAGCACCGGCGCGACCTCTTCGACAACCCGCTCGCGCGCTGCTTCCTGTCGTACGCGTCGGACCGGCTGGAGTTCGCGCTCGACGCCACGCTGGAAATCCGCGAGGCGAACCCGTTCCATTTCCTGCTCGACGGTCGCTTCGCCACGTTCCCGTGGCGCTACTCGCCGGAGGAGCGCCGCCGGCTCGCGCCATTTCTTCTTTCTCGCCGTGACTCAACTGAGCGGGCCGGCCCGCTGCCGTTTTGGCCCGCGCCGAAGCGCGGCACCGACACGGTGTCCGCGCTCACCTCGCTGGTGCGCGCGATGAACGACCACATCGCCTACGAGCGCCGCGAGGAAGGCGCCGCGCAGGCGCCGGCCGAGACGCTGCGCCGCGCCTCCGGTGCGTGCCGCGACACCGCGCGCCTGCTCGCCGCCGCGCTGCGCGAGCTCGGCCTCGCCGCGCGCCTGGTGAGCGGCTACCTGTGGGAGCCGGACGACTCTCCGACGCCACGCCGCGCTGAAGGCGCTTTTCACGCGTGGACCGAGGCTTATCTGCCGGGGGCCGGCTGGATCGGCCTCGACGGCACGAATGGCGTGTGGTGCGGCCCGAGTTTTATCGCCTGCGCCGCTGGCCTCTCGCCTGCAGACATCACGCCGGTCCTGGGAAGCTACTTCGCGAGCGAACCAGTCACCGCGAAGATGTCCGCGAGCGTCCACATCGAGCAGCTGGGATAACTTGGAG
>CALMOL010000134.1:0-5113 GCA_937871685.1 uncultured Verrucomicrobiota bacterium | reverse complement strand
GCCTTCATTGGCAGCCGCGGCCTCGATCTCAAGGCGGCGTGGCGCTGTCGCTTCCCGCCGCACTCCAAGTTCACGGCCTACCACGCCTCGCGGTAGAGCGCGGCGATCTCGGCGGCGGTGGGCACGACGGGGTTGTTGCCGGGCGAGCCGGAGGCGAGGGCGTCGGACGACATCTTCTCGATCGAGGCAGAGAAACGCTGCTCCTCCATCCGCGGATGGTCGCGCAGACGCGGAATGCCCAGCTCGCGGTTGAGCGCCTCCAGGGCGTCCACCAGCGCGTCGGCCGCGGCCGCGTCGCCCTGGGCCTCGGACGCCGCGCGAAACACGCGCGCCACCCGCGCGTAGCGGGCCGGCGCGCCTCTGACCGAGAAGCGCGTCACGGCCGGCAGCAGCATCGCGTTCGAGATGCCGTGCGGGACGTGGAAGAGCGCGCCGATGGGCCGGCTCATCCCGTGCACGAGGCACACGCTGGAATTACCGAAGGCCATTCCGCCCTGGCAGGCCGCCAGCGCCATGCCCTCGCGCGCCTCGCGGTCCGAGCCGTCGTGAAAGGCGCGCCGCAAGAACCGCGCGCACAGGTCCACGCAAGCCAGCGCGATGGGGTCGGTCACGGCGTTCGCCTTCTTCGACACGTAGGCCTCGATGGCGTGCGTGAGCGTGTCCACGCCCACCGCCGCCGTGAGCGCGGGCGGCATGGACATTGTCAATTCGAAGTCCACCAGCGCCACGCTTGGCACGAGTTGCACGCTCATGAGCAGCATCTTCTCGTCGCGCTCCGCGTCGGTGATCACCGAAGCCCGCGTGACCTCGCTGCCCGTCCCCGCCGTGGTGGGAATGGCGATGTGCGGCAGGCCCGGCCGCGGGATCTTCTCGTAGCCCATGTAGTCGCGCACCGCGCCGCCGTTCGTGGCGAGCACCGCCACCGCCTTGGCGCAATCCATCGGCGAGCCGCCGCCCACGCTCACGATGAAGTCCGCTCCCGCCGCCCGCAGCGCCGCCAGTCCCTCATCCACATTCTGCGCCGAGGGGTCCGGCTGCACGCCGGCAAAAATCTCCGTCGGAATCCCCGCCTCCCGCAGCATCGCCGCGAACGGCTCCGCCACGCCCAACTTTACCATCCACTCGTCCGTGACGAGCAGCGCCTTGGTCGCCCCAAGCCGCTTGGCGTGGACGGGCAATTCCCGCGCCGCGCCCGCGCCGGTGACGATCGAGGGCGGGATGTTGAAAGTCGTGGGCATGGGAAGGGGAGTGAATCGTGAATGGTGAATGGTGAATCGTCGCAAGCGGGAAGTGATCGCGTCAGGCGGCCAGGAATCCCGAAGGAAGGCGGATCATAAATCGTCTCGGCCGAGCTTCCGCTCGCCACGATTCACGATCTACCATTCACGATTCACCTCGGCTACGCCTACCACCCCTGCGTCCGCTTGTAGGTCGAGTCCCAGCGCGAGAGCACCATCTTCTGCCGGGTGTAGAACTTCACGCCTTCCACGCCCATCACGTGGAGGTCGCCGAAGAACGAGTGGTTCCAGCCGGAGAAGGAGAAGAGCGCGGGCGCCGCCGGCACGCCCACGTTCACGCCGATCATCCCGGCGGGCATCTCGCGGATGAACTGCCGCGCCGCTCCGCCGCTCGTGGTGAAGATCGACGCGCCGTTGCCGTAGGAGATTGTGCCCATGATGCGGATCGCCTCGTCCAGCGTCTTCGGGCGCAGCATCGTGAGCGCCGGGCCGAAGAGCTCGTCGCGGAAGACCTTCATCCCCGGCTCCACCTCGTCGAAGAGCGTCGGCCCGACGAAGAAGCCGCGGTCGCGATCCAGCTTGCGGCCGTCCCGCACGAGCTTCGCGCCGCCCTTCTCGCCTTGGCCGATGAGATCGCGCAGCCGCGACTGCGAGCCGGCGTCGATCACCGGGCCCATCTCCGCCTGCGGATTGGCGGAAGTGTCGTCGATCTTCAGCGCGTCCATCGCGCCCACCACGCGGTCGCGTAGGGCGTCCGCCACCTCGCCCACGCCCATGAGCACCGAGCCAGCCATGCAGCGCTGGCCCGCGCAGCCGAAAGCGCTGCCCATGATCGCGCGCAGCGTCGAGTCCGGCTCCGCGTCCGGCATCACCAGCAGCACGTTCTTCGCGCCGCCGGCCGACTGCACCCGCTTGCCGTGCGAGCAGCCCAGCGCATAGACGTGCCGCGCCACCGCCGTCGAGCCCACGAACGACAGCGCCACGACTTTCGGGTGCGTGCACAGCGCGTCCACCACCTCGCGGCCGCCCTGCACGATGTTGAAGACGCCGTCCGGCAGCCCCGCCTCGCGCAGCAGCTCCGCCAGCCGGATCGCCGTCAGCGGCACCTTCTCCGAGGGCTTCAGCACGTAGGTATTCCCGCACGCGATGGCCAGCGGAAACATCCACAGCGGCACCATCGCCGGGAAATTAAACGGCGTGATCCCTGCGCAAACGCCGATCGGCTCGCGCGAAGTCTGCCCGTCGATGTGCTCCGCGAGCTGCGGGAGAAATTCCCCCTTCGCGAGGTGCGAGATGCCCGCCGCGAACTCCACGCACTCCACGCCGCGCCGCACGTCGCCGCGGGCCTCGTCGAGCGTCTTGCCGTTCTCCCGCGTCACGAGTTGCGCCAGCGCGTCGAACTCCCGCTCCATCAGCTCCTTGAACCGAAAGAAGATCCCTGTCCGCTTCGTGTAGGAAGTGCGCGACCACGACTCGAACGCCTTCGCCGCCGCCTCCACCGCCGCGTCCACGTGCTCCGCGCCGAGCAACGGCGTGCGCCCGATCAACTCGCCGGTCGAAGGATTGAAGACCGACTGATATTCCTCCGCTTGGTGCGGGGTGAATTTCCCGCCGACGAAGACGGGGACGACGGGGGCATCAAGAAGCGTGGCGGTGCTCATGGGAAAAAGGAATGGACGGCGCGAGGACGGGGGACGGGAAGAAATGCCGGCGCGAAACGCAGGCGCAAGCAGACATCGCGTTCCAACCGGGAGGAATTCCGATGAACTCTCCGTCTGATGCTGCACCGTAGGTCATGCGGTTTCTCCAGAACCCTTGCCTCGCGCGTCGGGCCGTGAGCCCCGCGGGAAGATGGTCCCGGCCTTCGGAAAAGCGCCCGGGCGGCTGCCCCGCTCCACGCGGCGACCACCGTCGACGGCCGGTCTTCGCGCGGGTGCTCGCCGCGCTGGCGTCAGCCTTCCTGCTGGCCGGCTGCGCTCTGACGATGGTTCTCGGCACGGGCACCGAGCCTTTCGCCGGGGACCGTCTGAGACTGCCCGCGGGGGGGATGGTAAATCCCTCGGTGATCAATGACTTTCGCTTCCAAACGGATGCCAGTGGCCGGGTGACCTCGCTCGTCGTCTACTACGCCGGCCTCGTTGATCCTCTTCCTGCGCCCGGCGCGGGACCGGCGCCTAGGGAAAGCTACTGGAAGCCCGGCACCCGCGTTTTGCGCGAAGGCGATACATTCGGCTTCGCATTCGTCCGAAAGCTTCGGCGGCGTCCGATCGTCCTGGGCAAGTCGCCCGGCCCATTGGCGGGAAGCATTGCCTTCGAGGCCGTCTTTTGCTACGGGTCACCCGAGGACGGCAGCAGCTACGTCAAGGACCACATTGATTACGTGCTGGAGGAAGTCGCCGGCCAAAAGACCTTGATCATTCCCATCAACTACTACGGCGGGCTTCCAGTTTACCGCGAGCGATGAGGCGACGGCCCGGCTCACCGCACCCGCGCCAGCATCAGGCCGTCGGCCACGGGGAGGAGGACGGATTCCACGCGGGGATCGGCGGCGAGCTTGCGGTTGAGGCGGTCGAGCGCGACGGCGTTTTCATTGGAGGCGTCCTCGATGCGGCCGTCCTGGAGCATGTTGTCGAAGATGAAGAGGGCGCTGGGCCGCATGCGCGGCAGGAGCAGCTCGAAGTAGGCGTCGTAGCCGGCCTTGTCGGCGTCGATGAAGGCGAGGTCGAAGCGCAGCGTGGGATCGAGCTTGGCGAGCGTTTCCGCGGCCGGCGCGAGATGTAGGGTGATGCGGTCGGCCACGCCGTTCCTCTGCCAATGGCGGCGGGCGATGGCGGTCCACTCTTCGCTCACGTCGCAACACCACAGGTGGCCGCCCGGCGGCAGGGCGCGCGCCAGGCACAGCGCGGAGTAGCCGGTGAAGGTGCCGATCTCGATCACGTTCCGCGCGCCGGTGATGCCCACGAGCAGCGAGAGCAGCGTCCCCTGCTCCGGGCCGATCTGCATGCCCGACCGGTCGCCGAGCGCCACCGTGTCCGCGCGAATCGCCGGCCAAGCCGGATCCGCGGCGTGGGAATGCATCCGCGCGAGGTAGGCTTCGAGGGAATCGTTAAGGGAAACGTGCGAGACGGACATGAGGCGAACGTTGGCGCGGGTGTCGCGGGGCCGCCGGGGATTTTCCGGGTCGATCGCCCCGGCTGGTCGGATGGTGCGCTGCCCCGCCTGGGATGCGCCCCGGCCCGGAGGAGGCGCGCCTCGTCTCGCCCGGCGCCAGCGCCGGAGGAAGGGGCGCATGCGCCGATGGAACGGGCGCACCCGCCGCTTGGGCCGGCGCGCGCCCCAGCCCGAGCGGGACACGCGTCGGAAGGATAGGCACCCGCCCACCACGGCCGCGGATGGCCTCCAAAACATTTCCAGAAGCGATCGGCCGGTTGCGCGTGCCATGCCGCCGGCCATTCGCCACCGGCCGAGCGCCGCCCGCCTTTATCGACCCAGCCTTGGGTCAGAGAAAGTTTCACAAATCTCGTCACAGCGGGCTGGGAATTACGTGTTGCCAAATAAGCGCTAGCTCGTCCCCGCGGACCGGCCGGCGCGACGAAGCGACCAAACTTGCCTCTCGACCCATGCCCCGCTCCTTCATCCCTCGCGCCGACGACCGGCGCGTCACCTGGCTCAACGCCCTCGCCGACGGCCTCGCCCAAGACGTGGGCACGGCCGGCATCACCGCCTCCGACGCCGCCCACACCAAGACCGACGCCGAGTTCTTCGCCTTCCTCGTCTCCGAAAAGGCGGAGATGCGCCAGGCGGCCGAAACCCTCACCGCCTACACCAGCCAGATCGCCGACGGGCTGCCGCCCGGCACCAACCCGAGCATCCCC
>CALMOL010000133.1 GCA_937871685.1 uncultured Verrucomicrobiota bacterium | reverse complement strand
CCCGCTCCCGCGCCGCGCGTCGCGAACGCGAGGCCGCCGCCGAGGAAGCCGCCCGCGCCGCCGAAGCCGCCCGCGAAGCTGCGGCGGCCCGCGAAGCCGAGGCCGCGCGCGTAACCGAGAAGCTGCGCGCCATCCAGCGCGAGCGCCGCCGCCTGCGCCGCCTGGTGGGCATCGTCCTACTCGTCGCCACCGTCTGCGCCGCCCTGGCCGCCTTCGGCTGGATCAACCTGCGGCGTGCCACCCGAGCCGAGCAGGCCGCCTTCGCCGAGCGCGACCGCGCCGACGCCGCGCGCCAGGGAGCCGAGAAGCTCATCGAGTTCATGACTTTCAACTTGCGCGACCAGCTTCGGCCCATCGGCCGCCTCTCGATCATGGAAGGGGTGAACAAGAAGATCGAGGAATACCATCGCCGCTTCGCTCGCGAGGGCGACGCCTTCGAATTTCAGCACAGCCGCGCGGCCCTTCTACACAATCAGGGCGACGTGAAGCTCGCCCAGGGCGATCTAGTCGGTGCACTTAAGGACTTCCGCGAGGCCCAGGCGATCCTCGAAAAGTTAGCGGAGCGGGATGCGGATAGCTCCCAATGGCAGCAGAATCTTTCCGCCGGCCACGAAAGGATCGGCCTGGTGCTCCGCATCCAGGGCGATTTGGAGGGCGCATTGACAGCCCATCGCCGCTCGCTGGCCATCACCGAGCGCATCGCCGCCGATCAACAGCACAACCTTTTCCTCGGCTACAACAATCTCGGATTCATGCTCCGCGAGCATGGCGACTTAGCCGGCGCGCTGAAGACCTACCGTGACGCGCTGGCCATCGCTGAGCGCCTGGCTGCCCAAGATCCTTCCAACGTTCAGTGGCAGGTCGATCGCTTGGATGGCTACAACAACGTCGGCTTCGTGCTCCGCTTGCAGGGCGGCTTGGCCGACGGACTAAAAGCTCACCGCGATGCGCTGGCTATCTCCGAGCGCCTGACCGCGCAAGATCTCACCAACTCCGAGTGGCAGCGCGGACTCTCCATCTGCTACAAGAACGTCGGCGATGCGCTTCTTGCGCAGGGCGACTTGGCCGGCGCGCTGAAAGCCCACCGCGACGCACTGGCCATTGCCCAGCGCTTGATCGCGCAGGATCCCTCCAATTCCCAGTGGCAGAGAGAACTCTCCGTTTACCTTAATGATGTCGGCAATGTGCTCAGGGCGCAGGATGACTTGGCCGGCGCGCTCACGGCCCATCGGGAGGCACTGACCATCGCCGAGCGCTTGGTCGCACAGGACCCCGCCAACACCGAATGGCAACGTGACCTTTCTGTATGCCACAAGGACGTCGGAGACGTGCTCAGTGCGCAGGGCGACTTGGTCGGAGCATTGAGGGCTTACCGTGACGCTCTGGCCATCCGCGCACGCTTGGCGGCCCAAGACCCCGCCAACGCCGAGTGGCAGCACGACCTTTCGGCCAACCATAATACCGTTGGCGACGCGCTCTGCGCGCAGGACGACTTGGCTGGCGCGCTGAAAGCTTATCGCACAGCCCTGGTCATCCTTGAGCGCTTGGTCGCGCAGAATCCTGTCAATGCCCAGTGGCAACTCGATCTGGCCGTTGCCTGGGAAAGGATCGGTTACATCCAGCAGCAAAGACGGGTGTGGCACGAGGCGGCCGATGCTTTTGGCAAGGAAATAGAGGTCACCCGCCCGTGGCTGGAACGCCCGAACGCTGATTCGCAATGGAGCAAGCTCTTCGCATACGCGGCTGGCTCGCGGTGGGAAATTTATCGCGATGCGCCACCCAAGGCGTCGTCGTTGGAGCGCGCCACGCTCCTGGCCGACTTACGCCGGGCGGCCGAGGCGCGGCGCCGGCTCGACGCGGCCGGTCACCTCGACGAGGGCGGCAAGAAGAGCTTGGCTTGGATCGAGACCTGTTTGCGCGAGGCGGAAGCACCGCCAGAGAGGAAAGGGCGCTGACCCAAAACCCGTCACGCCAAAACTTGCCGGCCGTTTACCCCAACTTACCGGCCGCGCGGGCCGCTGCGAATGCGGACGTGCCGCCTCTGATCTTCTTCCTGGGTGGCCGTTGAAGGCCCATTTGGCAGCGGCCACCCGGGAAAAAGCCACAGGCGGCATGTCCGCTTCGCGGACAGAGCCGCCTCTACAACACATGCGCCTTCGATGGTTCGGAGCGGCTTCAGCGCCGCGCGAGGACGCCGAAGTTGTCGGCGAAGCGGCGTGGGGAGAGGCGCGCGAGCCAGGCGGGGAAGGCGCGGTCGGTGCCGGGCACGCGGCCGGGGCCGACGTGGAAGATCCGCGCCTCGCGCAGGCCGGCAGCGGCGGCCATGCGCAGGAGGTCACGCGTGAGGCTGGGCGTGATCATGAAGGCGGCGGTGTCGTCGCCATACGCGCGGTATCGGCCGCGCAGGGCGAGGAGGAGGAGGCTGACCCAGCTCTCGCAGTTGTTCGTGGTCACCACGACGGCGCCGCCGGGGCGGGTGATGCGCACCATTTCGCGAAAAAGAAGCCAGGGATTTTCCAGGCAGGGAATCACCTCGCAGGCCACGGCGAGGTCGCAGGAGGCGTCGTCCAGCGGCAGGCCGGGGAGTTGGAGGTCATGCGCGCGCCACGGCAGCGCAGCCGGGAAGCCCTCGTGGCGCACGAGGTCCACGCCGACGTATTCCGAGGCGAGAGGCGCGAGGCATTCCCACAGCTCGCCGCGCCCGCAGCCGATGTCGGCCACGCGGCCGGCGCGCTGGGTTTCGGACCAGCCGGCGGCACGCAACTCCCGCGCGATGGCCTCGTAGATGGGCCGCTGGCTCACGCCGCGCGTGAGTTCGGCCCGGCGCTGGGCCTGGGCTTCGGCGGAGAAGGAAGAGGACATGACCGAAAGGATGGAAGATGGCAGATGGCAGGAAGTCCCTCTCACCTTGAAAGCTTTCCCGCCGGGAGAAGACGGTCCCTGCCATCTTCCATTCTCCATCTTCTCGGCTCAACTCACCCTCCCGCGATGGCGGGGACGATGCTCAGCTCGTCCTGCGCGCGGATGGGCGTGGCCTCGCCGTCGAGGAAGCGGATGTCCTCGTCGTTGAGGAACACGTTCACGAAGCGGCGCACCTGGCCGGCCTCGTCGCGCAGGCGCTCGCGCACGCCGGGGTGGGCTTGCTCCAGCGCGGCCAGCGCCTCGCCGACGGTGGCGCCCTCGGCTTGAATGACCTCGAGGCCGTCGGTGAGCTTGCGCAGCGGCGTGGGGATGCGGATGGCGGGCATGGCGGCGCTTACCAACGCGAGCCGCGCCGGCTCCGTCAAGGCTCGCCCCTGGATGCGGTCAGGCCGCTGCAGTGGTGGGGAAGGAAACGAGCGTGACCAGCTCGCCTGGCGCGGCGTCCCAGGACTGCGCCATGGTTCCACCGTTGGCCGCGATCGCGCGCTTGGCCTGCCACAGGCCGAGGCCGTGGCGTTGGCGGCGCGAGGAGGAGAAGGGCTCCAGGCCCCAGCCCGCGGGGTCCACCGGGGCGGGCTTCGGTTCACGTAGTTCGAGGATGAGCTGGCCGTCGCGCTGGGACACGCTCGCGCGGCACGGGCCGGAGGTGCCGAAGGCGACGGCGTTCTCCAACAGCTCGCGCAGCGCGACCAGCACCTCGTTCAGGTCGAGGGAGAGCGTCGTGCCCGCGCCGTCCGCCGGGTCACCCCACTCCACCGCGGGAGCCGGCTTGATCTTGACGCTCTGCTCCCGCCAGCAAACGAGGAGCTCGTCCCCGGCGACGGACATGGGCTGCGGCTTGGGCTCCAGAACGAATTTCCCCGCGATGGTCCGCAGTTGCTCTTCCAAGCGCGTGATCTGCGCGCGGATCATCCGGACGCTCTCGCTCGCGTCCTCGGTGGCCTCGGGCGGCAGGGAATCCGCCAGCAGGGAGCTTTCCAGTTCAAGGCTGTTCACGACGTTGCGCAGGTCGTGGACGTGCTGGCGGGCAAAGGCCGCGATCTTGGTCCAGGGAACGGACACGAGGGAAGGGTCCATGAGGGAGCGGCGGGCAGCAGGCTGGAGGAGGTCGCTCTGCACATCGTCGGAAGCTCATCCCCCGGTCGGGACTGGACGTGTGTGAGGCCGATGGGTCCATGTCATAAAGTCATGTTGTTGAACACTTGTGTTCAACAAACGCACTATGCCTGCCTGAACAGTGAGTTACTCCCAGAAGCGGTTCAGTTGGCACGCGGAACGCATTAGGGGACGGGCAGTCACCACCACCTGCCCGATTTTCACCATGCTTCACTCCATCGATCCCCAGCAGCTTGGACAGTATCCCGTCGCCAGCCTCGTCACCGATTACACGCAACTTTCCGATGAGGAACTGATGCAGGAGATCGAGCGCGGCCAGGAACCCGCGCTTGGCGAACTGCACCGCCGGCATGTTGCCCTCCTCCGCGCCGTGGTGGCGCGCGTCATCAACCAGCCGCATGAGGTGGACGATGTGATGCAGGAGATCTTCCTACAGGTCTGGCGGCAGGCCGGCCACTACCGCAACGAGAAGGGCAAGGTTCTCGGCTGGCTTATTACTCTCTCGCGTCGGCGGGCCATCGATCGGGCGCGCCGTCTCCAGGCCTACCATCGTGCCCTGGACCGCTGCCGCCTTGAGGGCGAGCGTGCTTCCAAGTGCGGTGCGGCCCCCGTGGTGCAGCCCGATCCTTCGCAGTCCGACACGGCCGAGATGCTGCGCCGCCTGATGGCCAACTTGCCCGAGGCCCAGCGCAAAGTGCTCGACCTCGCCTACTACGGCGGCCTCTCGCAGCGGGAGATCGCCGCGCGCACCAAGACGCCGCTCGGCACGATCAAGACCCGCCTTGAGCTCGCGGTGGCCAAGATGCGCTCCGCGCTTCGCGCCCTGGGCGGTGCCCGCGAGTGGATCGACGGCAGCAACGCCCCCGCGGCGAACTTCGTCGCCGCCGCCTGAGCAAACCATTTTCCCAGCCGCCAGATTCGCGGCGGCCGGGCTCAACGACGCGGCGGTCTCTCCGGGAGGGGGAGGCCGCCGCGCGTTTCTTTTCGGGGGAATCCCTTGGCGGCCCTTTCATCGCTTCGCCCCGCCGGCCAGGACAGTTTGAAACGAGTGGCCGCCGACTTCTTCCCGCGCCACCACGGTGACATGCGTCTGGGTGAACCCGGCCGCCTCAAGCATCTGGAGCAGTTCCACCTCGGAAAAGCCCAGCCACAGGTCGGCCCACAGTTCGCGCGCCTGCTCGAACTGGTGCGCGAGGAGATCCAGCACCACGATCCGCCCGCCCGGCCGCAGGATTCGGTGCGCGGCGGCCAGGGCACCGCCGGGATTCGCGGCGTGATGCAGCGCCTGCGAGAAGACCGCCACATCCACGCTCTCGGGCTCTAGCGGCGGGTTCTGCATGTCGCCGAGGCGGAATTCCAGGTTGGCGAAGCCATTCTGCCGCGCGGACTCGGCCGCGAATTCCACCATCTTCTCGGAAAGATCCACCGCGATGACCTTTGAGGCGCGTCGGGCGAGCAACTGGCTCACTGTGCCCTCGCCCGCACCGAGATCGGCGATGACCAGCGGGGGCAGGAGCGCCAGCGCGAGATGCGAGAAGGCCGGCCAGGAGCGACCCGGCGTGTCCGTGCGCGCGAAACGGCCCGCCACGCGGTTGAAGTATTCGCGCGAGCGTTCTTCGCGCTTGCGCAGCACCACGGCCAGCGCGGCGGTGTCGTCTGGAGTTTCCGGCAGTTCGGCCGCGACGGCCCGCACGATCTCGCGCAGCCGGGAGCGCGCGGCGTCACCCGCCTCGGCCGGTGCGGGGCCGTAGAAGATGTTTTTGCCGGCGCGCCGATCACGCACGAGGCCGGCACGCTTGAGTTGGGCGAGATGCGTCGAGATGCGGCTCTGGCCCATGCGGAGGATTTCCTGCGCCTCGGCCACGGTCAGTTCGGCTTGTTCGAGGAGCGCAAGGAGGCGCAGACGCGTCGGATCGGCCAGCAGGCGCAGCGTTTTGAGGAGCGGGGCTTCGGACATCGTCAGAGGGGTGACACAGGAAGATATACAGATATCATGATACGTTCATGACTAATCGGTTGCGAGCGTCGAGCTTTCCTCTTTAATCGGCGCTCTCAACCCGTCCGCCTCTTCCACGTTTCGATTCCTCCAATGCCTCGCAGCTACATTTTCTCGTCCGAATCCGTCGGTGAAGGCCATCCCGACAAGGTGTGCGATACCATCTCCGACGCCGTGCTCGACGCCTGCCTCAAGCAGGATAAGAACTCCCGCGTGGCTTGCGAGACCTATGCCAAGTCCAACATCGTCATCGTCGGCGGCGAGATCACGACGACCGGCTGGATCGACTTCGCCCGCATCGTCCGCGAGGCCGTGCGCGACATCGGCTACGTGAACGACGACGACGTCTTCCACGCGGACAAGATCTTCATCACGAACATCCTCACCGAGCAGTCCGCCGACATCGCTCAGGGCGTGGACGCGGAAGGGGCCGAGGGCAAGGACACGGCCGAGCAGGGCGCCGGCGACCAGGGCCTGATGTTCGGCTACGCGTGCAACGAGACGCCCGAGCTGATGCCGGCGCCGATCATGTTCGCCCACCGCCTTGGCCGCGAGCTGACCGCCGTGCGCAAGTCCGGCAAGGTGCCGTGGCTCCGCCCGGACGCGAAGAGCCAGGTCTCCGTCGTCTATGAGAACGGCCGCCCCGTTTCCATCTCGAACGTCGTCATCTCCACGCAGCACTCGGCCGACGTGAAGCACGCCGAGATCCGCGACTTCTGCGTCGAGGAGATCGTCCGAAAGGTTCTTCCGAAGGAAATGCTCACGAAGGACACCGAGTTCCTCATCAATCCGACCGGCAAGTTCGTGATCGGCGGACCCCAGGGCGACACCGGCCTCACCGGCCGCAAGATCATCGTGGACACCTACGGCGGCATGGGCCGGCATGGCGGCGGCGCCTTCTCCGGCAAGGATCCGTCCAAGGTGGACCGCTCGGCCGCCTACATGGGCCGCTACGTCGCCAAGAACGTGGTGGCCGCCGGTCTCGCCGAGAAGTGCGAGGTGCAGTTCGCCTACGCCATTGGGCACCCGAAGCCCGTGAGCGTCCACGTCGAGACCTTCGGCACCAACTCGGTGCCCGAGGACAAGATCATCGACGCCGTGTGCGAGGTCTTCTCGTTCAAGCCCGCCGACATCATCAAGCAACTCGACTTGCTTCGTCCCATCTACGGCAAGACCACCAACTACGGCCACTTCGGCAAGAACGACCCCGACCTTACTTGGGAGCGCACCGATAAAGCCGACGCGCTCAAGTCCGCCGCTCACTGATTCCTTTTTCCCAACGCCTCTCCCTATGCCCAAAGTCAAACTCCCCCCCTCCCGCGCGAAGCTCATCAAGGCCGCCGCGAAGACCGTCGCCAAGAACGGCAACGTCACCCACGCCAAGTCCAACGGCGCCTCGAAGGCCCCAAAGCAAGACTTCAAGGTCGCCGACCTTTCCCTCGCCGAGTGGGGCCGCAAGGCCATCACCATTGCCGAGCACGAGATGCCCGGCTTGATGGCCATCCGCAAGAAGCACGCCGCCAAGAAGCCCCTCCAGGGCGTGCGGGTCACCGGCTCCCTCCACATGACCGTGCAGACCGCCGTGCTGATCGAGACCCTCCGCGACCTCGGCGCCAACGTCCGCTGGGCCTCGTGCAACATCTTCTCCACCCAGGACCACGCCGCCGCCGCCATCGCCAAGTCCGGCACGCCGGTCTTCGCGTGGAAGGGCGAGACGCTCGAGGAATACTGGGACTGCACGCTCGACGCGCTCACGTTCCCCGGCCAGAACGGCCCGGAGCTGATCGTCGATGACGGCGGCGACGCCACCCTCTTCCTCCACAAGGGCTACGAGCTCGAGCAGGGCTCCGATTGGGTCAACTCCCCCAGCGCCTCCGAAGAAGAGCAGGTCATCAAGAACCTCCTCAAGCGCGTCCACCAGGAGCGCCCCGGCTTCTTCACCAAGGCCAAGGAGTCCTGGAAGGGCGTCTCCGAGGAGACCACCACCGGCGTCCATCGCCTCTACCAGCTCGCCGAGCAGGGCAAGCTCCTCGTGCCGGCCATCAACGTGAACGACTCCGTCACGAAGTCGAAGTTCGACAACCTCTACGGCTGCCGCGAGTCGCTCGCCGACGGCCTCAAGCGCGCCACCGACGTGATGATCGCGGGCAAGACCGCGCTCGTCTTTGGCTACGGCGATGTGGGCAAGGGCTCGGCGCACTCCCTGCGCGGCTTCGGCGCGCGCGTGATCGTCACCGAGGTCGATCCCATCAACGCCCTCCAGGCCGCGATGGAAGGCTTCGAGGTGAAGACCGTTGAGGACGTCATCAAGGAAGTGGACATCTTTGTGAGCGCCACCGGCTGCTGCAACGTGGTCACCCTGGAGCACATCCTCAAGATGAAGGACCAAGCGATCCTTTGTAACATCGGCCACTTCGACAATGAGATCGAGATGGACCGCCTCAACGCCCTGCCCGGCGCGAAGAAGGATACGATCAAGCCGCAATACGACCGCTACGACCTGCCGAGCGGCCGCTGCATCTACGTGCTGGCCGAGGGCCGCCTCGTGAACCTTGGCTGCGCCAACGGCCACCCGAGCTTCGTGATGTCGGCGTCCTTCGCCAACCAGGTGCTCGCGCAGCTCGACCTGTGGAAGAACCGCGAGCTCTACCAGCCCAACGTTTATCGCCTGCCCAAGCACCTCGACGAGGAAGTAGCGCGCCTCCACTTGGAGCGCCTCGGCGCCAAGCTGACCAAGCTCACCAAGCAGCAGGCCGATTACCTCAGCGTGCCCGTGAACGGCCCATTCAAGGCCGAGCACTACCGCTACTAATCGGCCAAGAATCACACACCTAACCTCCTGACGGGGCACGGACGCGAGTCTGTGCCCCGTCTTGTTTGCGGTCAAGCAGGGTCGAACGGATTGATCAGCTTCAGCCCTTCGATGTGCTGGAAGTCAGCGGTGTTTCGCGTGACCAGCGGCAAGCCATGCTCCAGCGCTGTCGCCGCGATGATGGCGTCGCCAAGGCTCATCTTCCGTTGTTGGCGAAGCGCCACCGCGCGAGCCGCGACTTCCGCGTCCACCTCGTATTCGACCAAGCCATTGAGCGCCCCTTCGACGGCGGCCCGCTCGTCCGCCTCGATCCCGGGAAGGCCAAACGTCTCGACGCGCGAGATGAGCGAGGAGGCCGCCTGCGGGTGGCGCGTCCAGGCGTGGAGAAATTCCCCGCCTGGCTTGCACGAATAAATCGTGATGTTCGAATCGATCAGCATGAATCACTCGCGCCCCGGCAGCGGGCGATCTTCCCGAATCTCCCGCTGCCACGCCACTGGGTCGGCGATGTGACGAAAAGGATCCAGCTTCCGGGCCAGGGCGAAGGCTTCTTCGCGGCGCTTGATCATCTCCGGCGTCGCCGTGCGCGGCACGCGCGTTTTTTTCCCCGGCGCGGCTGCCTCGAAACTCGCCGTCACCCGGACGGGGCCACTGCGACGCAGTTCCTCCGGCAAAAGCAGGCGAATGCTGCCGTCGGCTTCCGGCTCCACGACCGCGGTGATGGTGCTCATGGCCAAATGCTAATCCAAGCTCGGCGCCGGACAAGCGGACCCATACGGCCCGGTTTTCGGCGGCGCGCGAATCCCGCCTTGCCATGCGTTTTCTCCGCCCCCTTTTCCCTGCCTTTGCCGGCTTGCTCGCCGTCCCTGCGCTGCCCGCGCAGGAAATGAAGATCCCCGGCGAGGCGTCCGTCGAGGCGCACGTCGTCAAGCCCGCGCCGTTGCTGGCCACCGATGACCGCGTCCGCGCGCTCAAGCTCCCGTCCGGCTTCACGATCTCCAAATACGCCGAGGGCCTCGGCAAGCCGCGCGTGATCGTCGTTGCGCCCGACGGCGCCCTCTACGTTTCCGACCGCGATGCCGGCACGATCCAGCGCGTGCCACCGCCAGGGAAAGACGGCAAGCCGACCGGCCCGGCGAAGATCATCCTCAAGAAGAACGACGTGCACGGCCTCGCCCTGCGCGACGGCACGCTTTGGTATATGACCATCCGCGAGGTGTTTTCCGCGCCGGTAAAGCCGGATGGCACCATCGGCCCGGAAAAGAAGCTCCTCGGCGATCTGCCCGACGCCGGCCAGCACCCGAACCGCACCATCGCCTTCGGTCCCGACGGCTGGCTCTACGTGAGCGTCGGCTCCACCTGCAACGAGTGCGACGAGCGCAACCCCGAGAGCGCCACCATGCTCCGCGTGAAGCCCGACGGCTCCGGCAAGGAAATCTTCGCCACCGGCCTGCGCAACACCGTGGGCTTCGACTGGCACCCGCAGACCAAGGCCCTCTACGGCTGGGACAACGGCGTGGACTGGCTCGGCGACGACGCCCAGCGCGAGGAGTGGAACCTCATCGAGCGCGGCCAGAAATACGGCTGGCCCCTCATCTTCGGCGATGGCCAGAAGAACTACTACCGCGAGCCCGCCACCGGCACCCTCGACGATTGGGACAAAGCCAGCCGCCATCCCGTCGCCACCTACACCGCGCATGCCGCCGGCCTCCAGGTCGCCTTCTATAACGCCGCCCAATTCCCCGCCGAATACCGCGGCGACGCCTTCGCCACGATGCATGGCTCCTGGAATCGCCGGCCACCGTCCGGCTACGAGATCGTGCGCGTTCGATTCGAGAACGGCCAGTTCAAGGCCATCGAGCCGTGGCTCACCGGCTTCCTCGTCGAGGAAGGCGGCCAGCCCGCCCCCTTAGCCCGCCCCATGGGCCTCGCCGGCGCCAAGGACGGCAGCCTGCTGATGGGCGAGGACCAGAACGGCGTCATCTACCGCATCTCCTGGTCCGGCGGCGCGAAGCCTTGAGACGCGCCCTCACCCCTCCGAGCAGGCCCTCGGCTGGCATGGTCTTGCGGTCTCGATGCCGGCGCGCGGGCGCGCGCTTTGGAGTGCGGTGGCTTGCCACCGCTTTCCTGCTGACCACGCTGCCAACCAAGCCCACGACGAAGCAGCGCCGCGGCGACTCGTCGCTTGAAAGCCCGCTTCCCGACGAAGCGGCAGGATAGCGGGAGCAAGCTCCCGCACTCCAAAGCCGGCTCCCGCCGGCAGAAATCGTGGCCGCTCTCCCCAGCGATGCTCAGCCCCTCTCCGGCCACACGCGCCCGCGGCCCTCGCGCGCGATCAGGCCGGCGAGAAACTTTCGCGTGTGCGGTGCATCCGGCGGATGTGGGCCGAACAACTCGCCGCACAGCCGCGCCAAGCTCGGCCCGTCGTCCACGTCCCACCACGTTGGCAACTCCGTGAGCGGCAGCGCGATTTCCTTCGCGCGCTCGACCGTCTGCCGCCGCACGCGCTCGGTGCTCCAGTCGATGTCCCGGAACAATTCGCGATGCAGCCGCTTCAAGCCGAGAAGGCAATAGCCGCCATCGTCGGTCGGTCCAAGCACTGCGCGGTCTCCGGGCTCGGCGAGCATCCGCACCGCCTTCGCCAAAGTCGCCGCCGGCAGCGTGGGCGAGTCCGACCCGAGCAGGATCACCGACCCGAAGCCCTGCGAGAACAAGTCTTCCAGGGCGCTGGTCAGCCGCTCGCCCAGACTGCTGCCGCGCTGCGGCCACATGCCGAAGTCTTCCGGCAATATCCTTGCCATCTCCTCTTCCGTGCCGGCCGGCGTCCACACCGCGATGGAGGCCACGCCCAGCCCGCTCGCCTGCGCCATGTGGCGGGCCGTGTCGCGCACGAACGCCTCCGACAGCGCGGCCGCCTCTCGCGGCGTAAGCGGAGGCGACAACCGCGTCTTCGAGCGGCCAGGCGCGGGGGTCTTGGCCATCAGAGCCAGCGCGCAGATCCCCGGCCCAGGTGGGAGGTCCAGGGTCAGCATGGCGGGAAGGCGCTCCCGCGAGGATTCCACGTCGAAAGCATCGCCGGGAAGTTGTCGCCCGTTCCCCGCGGCGCAAACTGTCCGCCACCATCTCGGCACGCCGGCTCCCTTCGCCGCGCTCCTGCCATTGCTCCACACACCCTAGCCGTCTCGCTTCGCTCGGCTCTCCATCTTCCATCCTCTCTCATGTCCGGCCCCGTTTCCCAGTTCCTCGCGCACCACTACCGCCACTTCAACGCCGCGGCGCTCGTCGATGCCGCCAAGGGCTACGCCGCGCACCTCGACGCCGGCGGCAAGATGCTCGTCACCCTCGCCGGCGCGATGAGCACCGCGGAGCTCGGCCTTTCGCTCGCCGAGCTGATCCGGCAGGACAAGGTCCACGCCATTTGCTGCACCGGCGCGAACCTCGAGGAGGACATCTTCAACCTCGTCGCGCACGACCATTACGAGCGCGTGCCGAACTACCGCGACCTCACGCCCCAGGACGAGGAGAAGCTGCTCTCCCGCCACATGAACCGCGTGACCGACACTTGCATCCCCGAGATGGAGGCCATGCGCCGCATCGAGAGCGCCGTGCTCGACGAGTGGACCGCCGCCGACGCGAAGGGCGAGCGCTTCTTCCCGCACGAGTTCATGTTCAAGATCCTGCGCTCCGGGAAGCTGAAGGACTCCTACCAGATCGACCCGAAGAACTCTTGGATGGTGGCCGCGAGCGAGAAGAACCTGCCGATGTTCGTCCCCGGCTGGGAAGACGCCACGCTGGGCAACATGTATGCCGGCCACGTCATCTCCGGCGGCGTGCGCAACGTCCACACCGTGCGCACCGGCATCGAATACATGATGGAGCTGGCCGAGTGGTATACCACCAACGCCAAGCAGCTCCCCGGCGTGGCCGAGGGCGTGGGCGCGATCGGATTCTTCCAGATCGGCGGCGGCATCGCGGGCGACTTCCCCATCTGCGTGGTGCCGATGCTCCACCAGGACCTCCAGCGCACCGGCGTGCCGCTGTGGGGCTACTTCTGCCAGATCTCCGACAGCACCACGAGCTACGGCTCCTACTCCGGCGCCGTGCCGAACGAGAAGATCACCTGGGGCAAGCTCGCCGTGGAAACGCCCAAGTTCATCGTGGAGAGCGACGCCACCATCGTCGTCCCGCTGATCTTCGCGCACCTGCTTGGATGGTGAGGATATTTTTGCCACAGCGGCACAGAGATCACAGAGGGGAGACAAATTCGGGCTCTGGGAACGTAGCAACGCGGCCTTCGCAGCCGTGCGGTCTCGCGCGCCCCTTCGTTCCCCCTCTGTGATCTCTGTGCCTCCGTGGCAAAATCATCCGGCGAACTGCACCACGCCTTTGCCCTCCACGATCCGACCGATCACGCGGCCCTTCGTGAACTTGGCGCAATCGTCGGCATCCTTCGCGGACACGACGAGAATCATGCCGACGCCGAGGTTGAAGACCTGCCGCATCTCGTCCGCGGGCACTTTGCCGAGGTCTTGAAGCAACTCGAAGATCGCCGGCACCTTCCATGAGCCGATTTGAACTTCGGCGTCGCAGTCGGCCGGGAGCACGCGCGGCAGATTATCCACGAGGCCGCCGCCCGTGATGTGCGCGGCACCGTGGAGCATCCCCGCGGGCAGCGAGGCCATGAGCGGCTGATAGTTCACGTGGACGCGCAGCAGCTCGCGGCCGAGCGGCAGCTTGAGGCCGGGCAGTTGCGCGGTGAGACCGAAGGACTGCTGCTCCAGCAGGATGCGACGAGCGAGGGAGTAGCCGTTCGTGTGCAAGCCGCTCGATGGCAGGCCCACGAGCATGTCGCCCGGCCGGATGCGCGAGCCGTCGAGCATAGCGCGGCGGTCCACCACGCCGACGATGGTGCCGGCGAGGTCATACTCACCCTCGGCATACATCCCGGGCATCTGCGCGGTCTCGCCGCCGATGAGCGCGCAGCCGGCGGCCTGGCACGCCTTCGTGAAACCGGCGATGAGCTGGCGGAACACGCGCGGGTCGAGCTTTCCCGCGCCGATGTAGTCGAGGAAGAACAACGGCCGCGCGCCGAGCACCGCGATGTCGTTCACGCAGTGGTTCACGAGGTCGGCACCGACGGTGTCGTGCTTGTCCAGCGCGAAGGCGATCTTGAGCTTGGTGCCGACGCCGTCCACCGACGACACGAGCACCGGCTCCCTCATGCCGGGGAAGTCCGCGCGATACAATCCGCCGAAGCCGCCGACCTTGCCGAGGACATTGGCATCGTGCGTCGCGCGGAGCTTGGCGTGGAGACCGCCCTTGAGCTTGTTTCCGAGGTCCACGTCCACGCCGGCGGCGGCGTAGGCTTTCTGTTTCTTGGGCGGGCGCGCACTGGGCATGAGCGGGGCAGTTTAGACAGGATTTTCAGGATTACAGGATTAACAGGATTGGAATGCCGGGTGGAGAAGACGTGCGGGCGGATCAACGCCCCAACGTCGGCTGCGCGGCGGCGACCCCAAACGGCCTGTCTCCCCATCCTGTTGATCCTGTAATCCTGAAAATCCTGTCTCCCTTGCATCGCACCCTCAAACGAGCGCCGCGAACAGGCTTTGCGCCTCGTCCCGCTTTTCGGCCAGGCCAGCCTCGCGGCTTTGGCGGCGCTCCATGATGTGCTTGTCCGTCTGGTCTTCGACCGGGATGGGATATTTGCCGGTGAAGCAGGCGGTGCAGAAGGAATCTTCCGGCACGCCCGTGGCGCGCACGAGGCCGGGCACGTCGAGGTAGCCCAGCGAGTCGGCGCCGAGGTGGTGCGCGATCTCCTCCATCGGCATCTGGTTGGCGAGGAGCTTCTCGGGGTCCGGGAAATCGATGCCGTAGTAGCACGGGTTCCGGTGCGGCGGGCACGACACGCGCAGGTGCACTTCCTTCGCGCCGGCCTCGCGCAGGTTCACCACGCGCGCCCGGGCGGTGGTGCCGCGCACGATGGAATCGTCCACCACCACGACGCGCTTCCCGCGCACCAGCTCGGGGATGAGGTTCAGCTTCACGCGCACGTTGAAGTCGCGGATGAGCTGCGTGGGCTGGAGGAAGGTGCGGCCGATGTAATGGTTGCGCACGAAAGCGTTGCCCATCGGGATGCCCATCTCCTCGGCGTAGCCCAGCGCGGCGTAGGAACCGGAATCCGGCACGGGAATGACGAGGTCCGCCTCAGCCGGGTGAAGCTTGGCCAGCTCGCGGCCCATGGCGATGCGCGCCAGGGAAACGTTCACGTCGTCCAGGCGCGAGTCCGGCCGCGCGAAGTAGATGAACTCGAACACGCAGAACGCCCGCCGCGCCTCGCGCCGGAAGGGGAACTCGGAGCGCGGCCCGTTCTCGTCGATGATGACCACCTCGCCCGGCTCGATTTCGCGCACGAACTCCGCGTGGATCAGGTCGAACGCGCACGACTCGCTGGAGACTACCCAGCCGCCCTCCAGCTTGCCCAGGCACAACGGCCGGAAGCCAAAGGGATCGCGCACCGCCACGATCTCGCGGTCGCTCATCAGCACGCACGAGAACGCGCCCGAGATGCGCCGCAGGGCCGGCAGCAATCCGCCGCCCGGCTGCGCGATGAGATGAAGGATGATCTCCGTGTCCGACGTGGTGCGGAAAATGGAGCCGCGCGCCTCCAGTTCCTCGCGCAGCGTGGCCGCGTTGACGAGGTTGCCGTTGTGCGCCACGGCGATCTGGCCGCGGTGGCAGTCCACGAAGACCGGCTGGGCGTTCGAGAGGTTCGACGAGCCGGTGGTCGAGTAGCGGACGTGCCCGATGGCGCGGTCGCCCTTGAGCATCTCCACGTCGCCGGGGCCGAAGACCTGCCCGACGAGGCCCATGCCCTTGTGCGACTTGAAGCGCGCGCCGGGGCCGTCCGCCGTGACAATGCCGGCGCTTTCCTGCCCGCGATGCTGGAGCGCGAACATCCCGTAATACGGGAGCGCGGCAGCGTTTGGGAGGCCGAAGACGGCGAAAACGCCGCATTCATGCCGGGGACGGTGGCGGGCGTCGGCCGGGATTAGCATCAGGCGGCGACCGTAAGCGCGAGGAGCGGCGAAACCGAACAGACACCCCCAGGAAAGACACGGAGGGGCAGCGTGCTCCTGGCGCGAACGGAGAATTTGCCGCGAGCCGGAAATGGTCATGCGATAACATTTCCCCGTGGCCCAATCCGCCCTTCCTCCCCTCGCACCCGATCAGGCCCGCGCGGCGCGGGCGTGGGTCGAGGCGCTCCCCGACTCTATCCGGCAGCGCGGCGAAAAGCTCGCGGCCGGCGGCGCCGTGCGGCGCGTCCGCTGGGAAAACCGCGGTCGCACGCTGGCGGCCCGCACGCAGGGCACCGAGCTTTACGAGCAGTTCATCGAGTTCCTGGCGGGCGAAGAAGTTTCCGCCGAATGCACCTGTCCCTACGGGGAGGAATGCAAGCACAGCGCGGCGGTGCTCCTCGCCCTGCTCGGCACGAGCGCCCCGCGCGTCGCCAAGGGGCCGGCGCCCGGCTCGCTCGGCGCGCAGGTGCAGAAGCTTGCCGGGCGGGTGCTTTCGAAGACGGCGCTGCGGGCCGCGCGGCGCATTGAGGAATGCTTCCGCCACAAGAAGGGCACCCTCTCCATGGCGGAGATGCACGAAATCCTCGGCCTGCCCTACCACTTCTACTCCTGGCCGCCCGCGCAGGTCCTGGCGTGGCCGCCGCACCGCCCGCCGCACGACGCGGTGGAGGCGTGGCTTTATTTCGCCCACGCGCGGCGCCTGCTCGGCCCACCTCCCCACGGCGAGCTTTTCCTCCCCGTGCCGTGGGCCGACGTGGACCGGCTCGTCGCCCCGTGGCTGCGCGAATTGGAGACCGAGCGCTGGACCCAGCGCCTCGCCGCGCTCGCCTCCGCGCCAGACCCCGCGGCGGCGACCGCGCGCTTCCGCCTGCGGCTCGGGGAAGCAGGCGGAACGGTGGAATGGAGCGCGCGCGAAGGCGACCCGTGGACGCCTGTGCCACTCGCCGCGCTGCGCCGTCACGCGCAGGCGGCGAACGCGGGCCAGTTCCCCGATGGCACCACGATGGACATCGACGCCGAATCCTTTCTCCTGGCCTGCTTCGACGAGCAAACGCGCGTGGCTGTGAATCTCCCCAAGGGCGGCGAGCCCCTGGCCCTGGCCCTCGGCACCCTGCTGCGGCGGCCGGGATTCGAGGGCGCCGTGGTCACGCCCGCCGGCGAGCTGCTGGCGCGCGAGGAATCGCCGCTGCGCTGGGAGCTGACGGGGCCGCACTTCGCGTCCGTCGTCGAGGGCGAGGAGTCGCCCGCCGCGGAATACGCGCTGCAACTGCGCCAGCCTGACGGCGCGCTGCCCCCGCCGCCACTCGCGGTGGTGCCCGGCCGGCCGGCGCTTTACATCGTCGCCGAGCGCGTTTGGCCGCTGGGGCCGTGGATTCCCGAGGGGATCGACTACGCCGCGCTGCCGGCCCGCATCCCGGCCGCGGCGGTGGAAACGAGCGCGGGCCTTGGCGCGTTGGCGCGGCTCGGCGTGCCACCGCCCGCGCCCGTGGCGGCCAAGGTGGTCACCGTGCCGGTGCGCGTCCAAGTGCGCGCCCGAGTGCATCGCCCTTCCTTCGCGCAGAGC
>CALMOL010000132.1 GCA_937871685.1 uncultured Verrucomicrobiota bacterium | reverse complement strand
TCCCGCGCGCAGGGACCGAAAGCGCCAGACCCATCGCGCGTCTCAACGGGGCAATCTTTCCCAATCCCGTTTGCCTCTGCGATCTCTGCGCCGCCGCGGCTAAATTTGTTTCACCGCTTTGCCGCGAGGCGCTCGAAGCGGGGGAAGCCGCGCAGGCCGGCGTATTCGGGCAGGTGGCGCAGCATCCCGCGGTTCAGATACCAGCCGCCCTTCTCGATCAGTCCCTCAAGCAGCTCGCACGCGGCGTCGGCCTCGCCGAAGCGCGCCAGGATCAGCGCGAGGTCGCGCCGCAGCGAGGCGTTGAAGAACGCGTCGCGCGAGGGCGGCAGGTCGGCGAGCGCGCGGCGGCCCTCGGCCAAGGCCTCGGCCTGCTGCCAAAGCCCGGCCAGCGCCTTCGCGCGCTGCATCCGCAGGAGCGAGTCCTCGGGCCGCTCGCGCAGCATCGCCTCCATCTTGGAAGCGGCGTCAGCGTAGGCGGCGCGCGCCTCGTCGCGGTTGCCGAGACTTTCCTGCGCGACGCCGACGTAGAGCGACTTGGGGAACAGCGTGTTCAGGTGCGTGGTCATCTCCGGCATCCCCTCCGTCTCGCGCAGCAGGGCGCGCCAGTCGCCGAGCCAAAAGATCGCGTCGATGCGGAAGACGCGCGCCAGCTTGGGCAGCGCCGCGCGCAGCGCGGCTTGGCAGGCGGCGAGGTCGTCGTCCAGGTCGAGCCGGTTGACGGCGAAGTAGGCGAGCGCGTTCGGATCCTCCGAGATGCCCACGAGCCGCTTGGCCTGCGCCTCGGCCTCGGCGGTGCGGCCGGCCAGCATCAGCGTCTTGCCGTAGGAGATGGTCGAGACAGCGTCGCGCGGGGCCAGGTCCACGCCGCGCTTGAGCAGCGCCAGCGCCTCGTCCCAGCGGCCCATCCGCCGCAGCGTGCCGGCGGCCGGCTCGATGGGCGTGACGCTTCCCGGCTCCAGCGCGAGGGCGAGGCGGAACTCGCGCATCGCGCCCTCCCAATCCTGGTCCACCATGTGTAGCACCTCGCCCAGGCCCACGCGCACCTCGGCCAGCTCGGGACCGAGCTTCAGCGCGGTGGCCGCCGCGGCCCGGGCCTGCGCGGCGCGCTGGGGCGTGCGGTCGATGCCATACCAATGGAGCTTGGCGTGATCGGCGGCGAGGCGCGCGTGGGCCACGGCGAAGTCCGGGTCGAGCGCCACGCATTTCTCCCAAAGCGCGAGGGTTTCGCGCGTCCGCTCGGCCGTGGCGGCCTGCGAGCGTTCCAGCGCGCGGGCGCGCACGAACACGTCGTAGGCGGCCGCGCTCTTGGTCGGCCGACGCGCCACGGCCTGCCGCTCGGGCGCGGTGAATTCCACGGCCAGCCGCTGGGTGATCTCGGCGGCCACGGCCGTCTGGATCTCGAAGAGGTCCGTGACGGCGCGGGTGAAGGACTCGGCCCACACGTTCTGCCCCGTGGCGGCGTCGATGAGCTGGGTGGTGACGCGCACGCGGTCGCCCGAGCGGCGCACGCTGCCCTCGATGATGAGCCCGGCGCCCAGCTCGGTGGCGATGGCGCGAAGGTCCCGGTCCCGGCCCCGGTAGCGCGCCACGGAGGAGCGGGCGATCACGCGCAGCTCCTTGATCTTGGCCAGCGCGGTGAGCACGTCCTCGTGGACGCCGTCGGCGAAGTCGTCGCCCGCCTGGCCGCCGCCGATGCTCTCGAAGGGCAGCACGGCCACCACGCGGCGGTTCGCGGCGATGGCGGCCGAGTCCGCGGCGGTCGTCGGCACGGACGGCAGCGATTTCTTCGGCGTCGCGCCCGGTCGCGCCAGCCAGCCAAGGCTGGCGGCGAGCGAGGCGAGGAGGAGCAGGGCGATCGCGCCGGCCCACAGCACGCCGCGCCGTCCGAAGGTTGGCCGGGCCGGTGCGGCCGGGAGCGTTTCCGTCGGCGCGGCGAAGGCGCCGGGATGGGACGAGCCCGTCGCGGAGGAGGCGCGCGAGGCGGGCGCGGGCGCGCCGGGACAAGCGCGGGCGGCGGCCTGGAGTTCCTCGGCGGCGAGGGCGGCGCTCTCGGGGCGATCCTCGCGCTTCTTGGCCAGGAGCCGGCGCAGGATTTGTTTCGCCGGCTCGGGCGCGTCGAGCTTCGCCCACGCGGGCTCGCCCTGGATGTGCTGGCGGAAAAGCTCGAACTGGTTCTTCGCCGTGAAGGGCGGCTTGCCGTCGAGCATTTCCCAGAGGATGCAGCCGAGCGTGTAGAGGTCGGAGCGCGCGTCGAGGTCGCCGGTCTCGGCGCACTGCTCGGGCGAGGCGTAGGTGGCGGTCCCGCGGAAGCCGCGCGTCTGGCCGAGCTCCGTCACGCCCACGGCCGCCTCGGCCTCGGCGTCCGAGCCGCGGGCCAGCCCGAAGTCGATGATCTTGAGCAGGCATCCGCCCGAGGCCATCAGCCCGCGGTGGCGCGGGTGGGCCGGCGGGAACTCCATCACCATGAGGTTGGCCGGCTTGAGGTCGCGGTGGATGATGCCCTGCTCGTGGATGGCCTGGAGGCCGCGCGCCACCTGCTCGGCAAAGGCCAGGGCTTGCCAGGGCGGCACCGCGCGCCGCTTGCCGCCGGAGCGCATCCAATCGTGCAGCGACGCGCCGTCCACGAACTCCATGGCGTAGAAAAGCCGCCTGGGCTCGTCGTGGAGGTAGAGCACCGAGGCGACGTTCGGGTGAAGCACGCGCGCCGCGGCGCGGGCCTCGCGGATGAACAAGCGCTGCACCTCCGGGCGAGACACGAACGAGGGGTGGATGATCTTGAGCGCCACCTCGACCTGGAGGCGCATGTCGCGCGCCTTGTAGGTCATGCCCATGCCGCCCTGGCCCAGCAGCCAGGGCGCGCCGTCCGGCTTGAGGAGCACCTCAAAGTGCGCGAAGCGAATGAG
>CALMOL010000131.1 GCA_937871685.1 uncultured Verrucomicrobiota bacterium | reverse complement strand
CAGTCGAGTTTCATCTGTCGGCCGTCGAAATCGTTCTGCGAGCAGCCAGAGTTCATCTGCGGTCAGTCGGTTTTCATCTGCGGTCAGTCGGAATTCGTCTGCCCCCAGGCGGATTTCGTCCGCGTGCTGGCCGTTTTCTTCAGGACGCCAGCCGTTTCGGCGCGTCGTTGGCCTGAATCGGCCGGGCGTCGGCGACTCGGCGACCGGCCCTGAAGGGGCTGGGGGTGGTCGTCGCCGGCGGAGTTTCGATGGCGCGGCCCCGCAATCCGACCTCCGTCCATCGACCGGCACCGACCGCTTGGCCAAAGGAGGCATCGGAAATCATCTCGCTGCGACCGCGCCGCGCCACTTCCCACCACCCCTTGCGGTCGCTTGCCGCTGCACTCCAAAACGCCGGTGCGCTGGCGGGAGCGGTCCGGCCCAGTGCGACCAGTCGAATCGAAAACGCTCTAGCCGTCGTCGTCAATCTTCGGTCGGTGCCAAGCCGCCCTCGCCGCTACCAACGGTGCGGCAGAATGCGCCATCCACCGGCCAATGACTCTCGCCGAAAGCTCGCTGGTTCGAACAGGCCCTTGACCGCGGGCTGGCGATCCCCCGAAGCGGGGAAGCAAACGTTAGCGCGACCGGCTCTCCCGGGTCTGTGCCCAGAGTCGTCTCAAGGCGTTCTCGCGCAGCCGGTATCCGGAGGCGCCGATCTCGGTTCGCGCCATCTCGAGAGGTTCGAGGGCGGCTGGCCGATTCCCGAGGCCGAGGTGCAGCCCGGCCAGCGCGAGCGCGGCATCGACTTGGTGGAGGCGGAAACCGTTGCTTTCCGCGAGGCGGGCGGCCGTTTTCGTGGCGGCGACCGCCTCCTCCGGCCGGCCCAGGGCGGCGAGCAGCCCGCCCTCGGCGAGGCGCAAAGCGGTGAGCCACCAACGGTAGCGCGGCTGCGCCCCGTCGGCCCCGGTCGTCGGGAAGCTCGTCAGCCCCAAACCGCGCGCCAGCGCCGCCTCGGCCCGCGCGCGCAGGGCGTCGCGTTCTTCCGCCGGGGCCGCCTTGATCGCCTCGGTCAGCCAGCGCACGCGGATCAGTTCGATGGCGCCCGTCACCTGGAAGCGCGCGGTGACGTTCTCGAACTCCCCCGCCGCATCCGCCTCCGCGCAGCGCCGCCAGTCGCCCTGGTCGAGAAGGAAGAGCGCGTGCCACGCCGTGCCGTAGCTGGGCAGCGTCAGCCGGGGAGGCTGGCCCAGGCCGCGCGCCTGCCGCAGCCCGAGCGCGGCGAGCATGCGTGCCGGGGTTGGCCAGTCTTTCACGCCCAGCACCATCGCCAGCATCCCGGTCAGGGCGGTGACGGCCTCCAGCGCCGCTGCCTCCTCCAGGCCGGGGGGCGGCGGCCGGAGCATCGCCCGGAAAAGCGCGCGCAGCACGGGGCCGCTTTCACCCAGCCGGCCGAACATGTGCTGGAGCCGCACCAATCCGATGCCCGCCGGCATGACCAGCATCGGGTCGCCCGTCGGCGCGGCGCGGGTCCACGCGCGCTCCTCCACCACGAGCGCGTCCTCCAGCCGGTCCACGTAGCGGAGGCAGAAGGCCTGCGCGTGGATGATGATGGAAAGGGTCCGCGGACGCAGCTCGGGTGATGCCGCGGTGGCATAGTCCGGGCAATAGAGCTCCAGGCAGTTCAGCGCCCACTGGGAGGCAAGGAGCTCCTGCATGAGGAAGCCACGCAGCCCGCGGGAAATCCTTGGGAACGTCACCTCGTCGAAGGTCTCCTGCATGGCGCCGGCCGCGCAGCCGTGCCAGGCGGCCACGATCAGCGGGGCCATCTCCTCGAGCGTTTCCGGCCAGTGCCGGGCGGGCAGGTCGCGGTAGTATTCATACAGCCCGCGGTGCCCGGCGGCCCACCAGGCCGGCATTCGCGCGCGCAAGTCCTCGGCCAGCACCGCGCGCACCTCGGGATGCAGCGCCACGCGGGCGCCATCGTTGGGCAGCGCGAGGCCCGCCTCCAGCAGCCGGTCCAGCGCCTCCTCCCAAGCCTCGTCGGTCAAACCCTGCCACGGCTCGAGCATGGCTCCCTGGATGCGGCCTTGCCGGATCACGGCCAGGAGGTCGGCCCACGGGGGATCAAAGTAAAACAGGCTGGCCAGCAGCAGGAGGGCGCGCGCGGGCGAGTCGTAGAGCTCCTCCATGTTTTCCCGGACCCGCCGCCGCACCTCGGGGGAAACGCGCGGGGCGGCTTCCGGGGAGGATTCGGCCGCCGCATCGGGCGGCAGCCAAGTGGCCAGCCGCCCGCCCACCGCCCGCGCGGCCTCTTCCGGGGGACGAGCCGGTCCCATGGCATCGCCCGCGCGCCGCAGGGAAAGCTCCAGGGCGGAGGGGGGGCGGTTGCTCGCCGCCGTCGGCTCGCGCCCGATCTGTTCAAAGAACGCCGCGAGTTCCGGGTGGTCGAGCGGCGGGATCGGCCAGCGCGGCGCCAGCGCGGAAGAGACGGACTCTTCCCCGATGGGCCGCTTGTGCGTGGCCAGCACCCACGTGTCCCGCCAGGTTGCCGACGCCAGCCCGTGGCGCAGCAGCAGCCCGAGGGTCACGTCCGTCACGCGGCCCGCGGCGTCGAGCGCGCTCTCCAGGCCGTCGAGAAAGAGCAGCGCGGAGCGCCCTTCCAATGCCTCCAGCACGAGCGCGCCCAGCGCCAGCGGGTCCAGCGCCGCCGCGGGCTTGCGCCCGAGGGTGTGGAGCAGCGCGCGGAAGAGGTCGTCCAGCGGCGGCGGCGCGGATCCGGCGGCGAAGCCCTGGCGGGAGAAGGACCACGCGAAAACCACCTCGTGCCGCAGGCTGCCGGCCGCGAGCCGGCGGCGCAGCCACGTCACGGCCAGCGCGGTCTTTCCCTGGCCAGACTCGCCGCCGATGCAAAGCCCCCGCGCCGCGCCGTCGGCGTAGCAGCGGTCCAGGTGCGCGAGCTCCGCATCCCGCCCGTGGAAGCCCGCCCCGACCGAGGGCAGCCGCCCGCCGAAAGTGACCCGCGCGAAGGCGGCCGGCGGCAGCGAGCCACTACCTCGCGCCCGCCGGGGCCGTAGCCGGCGGTAAAATGGAACCACCGCTGGAGCCGGGCGGGCGCGGGGCGCGGCCGGTCCGGGCCATCGTCCGGCGCGAGCATGTCGCCCAGCCAATAGACGTGATCGGGCGCATACACAAGGTCCGCGAGGCGGGAAGCCGCGCCCGGCCGCGGGCCGCGGAGCACGGGCAGCGCGCCCTCCTCGCCGGGCGGGGGAGATTGGAAGGCCCAGCGCGCCGCCCGCACCAGCGCCAGGGCGAGCACCACCGTGTTCTTGCCCTCGCCCCAGGGGAATCCGGACGCACCCTGCCGGCGCACGGTCACGCGGGCGCACTCCACCTTGCGGATGACGCTGTCGGGGCCGCGCGCCTCCAGCCGCGTGCGGGCCAGGACAGGCTCGTTGCCTTGCTTGATGAACCACAGGGTGACCCGGTCGCCGGTTTCCATGCGGGCGGATGCTGATGAGTCCTGCCGCTCGAGGCAAGCAACTTCCACCATCCGGGAAAAAATTTTTGACTCCTGACTTTCCGGGATTTGCGCCCTTGAGCTGGCGGCGGGATTCGTGGCAAGGGTTTCGCGGCTTCCCCCATGGCTCGCATCCGCCCCGTCGTTCCCGCTGTCCATCTTCCGTCTCGCTGGCGAATGGGCAAACCGCACGACCGCCGCTTTTCCCAGCCCGGCGGCGCTTCCATTTTCCGGTGGCTTCTCGGAGTTTTCCCCAGGGCGTTCGTGATGCTGCTCCCGTTGGTGGCCGCGGCCCCGCTCCGCGCCGATCCGCCGCCGATTCCCTACACGCTCACCGTCCAGGACGGCGTCTTCCAATTCACGCTCCAGCAGAGCAGCGCGATGTATTTCGCCCTGGAGCGCACGCCGGACCTCGTCCAGCCCTTCGCCAAGCGAAAGCTCGCCCTTGGCACGCCCGGCCCTGTGCTCCAGGACACTCCGGCCACCGGGGCGGCGCAGGCGTTCTTCCGGCTCAAGGGCATCCCAAATTACGCGCCGGACGATTCCGACGGCGACGGCATCGACGACATCTGGGAACTGGAGCATGGCCTCAACCCTCTCGACCCCGCCGACGCCAATCTCCCCAGCACCACCGTGGGCGGAATGACGAACCTCCAGGTCTATCGCGCCCAGTTCGGGTTTTCCTCGGCCAAGCCACAATTCTATTCCCGCGAGGTCAGCGCCTTTAACTTCGGCGCGCTCATCTCTACGCCCTCGCGTGAGGTGTCCGTCTTCAACTTCGGCGCCCAGTTCACCAGCGTGGAAGCCATCTCCCGCGAGGTTTCCGTTTTCAACGGTCAGATGCCGCCTGTCGCCGACTTCCCGCAAGTCTATTCCCGCGAGGTGAGCGCCTACAATTTCGGCGCAGCTCCCACTGCTGCCGTGTCGCGCGAGGTTTCCGTCTTTAACGGCGAGCGCCCGCCGGTCGCCGACTATCCCGCCGTATATTCGCGCGAGGTCAGCGTCTTTAACTTCGGCGCGCAACTCACCGCCGTAGAAGCTATTTCCCGCGAAGTCTCCGTCCTCAACAACATTCCCTGATAACCTCGCCCATGAACCTCCCGCGCCTCCTGCTCGCCTTGGCTGCCGCCGGCATTCTTACCGGTCCAGCTCAAGCCGTCATCCCCATCCCGAGCGACGGCTCGGACGGCAACTTCAATCCCGCTTCCAACGTCGAGATCGACCTTGCGCAGGCGGTCACCGGCGCGTGGGATGCCAGCAATTCCGCCAACGCAGGCAAGGGCCGCTACGACCCGACTAAGTGGGCCGTGGTCTTCAAATACGCCTCCGTGAACATCCCCGCCGGCGTGACCGTGACTTTCAAGAACCACCCAACGCACGCTCCCGTGATGTGGCTGGTGGCCGGCAATGTGACGATCAACGGCACAGTGAGCGTGGCGGGGAAGGACGGGACTCGTGATACCATTTTGGGACTTACGCCTGCGGAACCTGGGCCGGGCGGTTTTCGGGGCGGCCCGTTCAACCCATCTGCCACGGGCGCAGGCTTAGGTCCGGGTGGAGGCGGCACCGGAATATTCGGCATCGGTAGATTCGGAGATTCTTACGGCAACCCTCAGTTGGTTCCGCTCATCGGTGGCTCGGGTGGAGGTGGAAATGGCAACTTCCTCTCGGGGGCCGGCGGCGGGGGCGCAATCCTGATTGCCTCTGTCTCCGTCGTATCCATCAATGGTAGCATCAATGCCAACGGTGGAGCGTCTGATTCTAACGGTAATCCAAATTGGGGGAGCGGCGGGGCGATCAAAATCATTGCCGAACAAATCGCCGGAACCGGGTTGCTCAGTGCGATCGCGCCGCAGTTTTCAGGTTCACTAGGTCGCATCCGCCTCGAAACTTATTCCCTGGCTAGCACCATCCAGCGATTTCCCGATACGATTGCCGTCCCGCCGGCTTCGACGCCGATCATTTTTCCCGGTAGCAATGCTCCAACGGTGCGAGTGGTAAGCGTTGCGGTGGCGAACGCGCCAACGGACCCAACCGCGCCGCTTGGTAGCTCTGCCGACATCGGCATCCAGGCGAACACCGCGGTTACCGTCGTGATCGAAACGAAGAATTTCCCCATTTCCGGGACGGTCCAACTCCGTGGATCAGGCAAGTTCGGAGGCTTCGCTCTACAGCCAGCTACCTATGCCAGTGGGGACTTTACGACTGCTACTTGGACCGTGAGTTCCGTCTTCACCCCCGGCTTCTCCACCCTCCAGGCCATCGCCACCGCGCCGTGATCAGGCGTGGACCGTTCAAACTTCACCGGGTCGTGCTCCACCGCTTTCTTCCGGCGGTTGGCGGTAGGGCATACTGATCCCCTTGGTGCCACCGCCCTTTGTAACCGCGGTCGTTCGACCACAGAAACATGGGCCTGCCGCGAATTTGGCACCGCATCCTTGCCGCCGTGCTTAGCAGCCTGCTTGGGCCGACCCGGTCGCCTCGAACGGCAGCCGCGGAGCCTTCGATCTCACGGGCAGCCAGACGATCGATCTCCGGCAGGCGGCGCCTGATGGGGTGCTGCATTTCACCACCGCTCGCATCCGCCCGGGAGTCACGGTCAATTTCATTCGCACGCGAACAACACGCCGGTTTTCCTCGCTGCCACCAGATCTCGGCGGGGGCCTGCACCGCCATCGTGCGCGGCAAGAATGGCACCGTCGGCAATGCCATCGTCGAGGTTTGTGAGCTGCCGTGAGGGCTGGTGCCGTCTTTTTTTTGGAAATTCGATCCCTTTCTATCCGTTCCCCCCTTGCATGAACTATTCACCATCACGTCTCCTCATCCTTCCCCGCACCCTGCGCGTCGCCGCGCTCGGTTTGCTTCTCCTCGGCGGAGCCCGCCTCCTGCCCGGCCAAGCCGGCACCTTGGACACCACGTTTGATCCTGGCGGTGGCGCGACCAACAGCGGGCAGGCCAGCGGCGTTGGAAGCGTCGTCATCCAGCCCGACGGAAAAATCCTTGTCGGCGGCGTGTTCACCCAATTCAACGGGATCGCCCGCAACTGCGTGGCCCGCCTGAATCCGGACGGGAACGTGGACCCGAGTTTCAATCCGGGCACCGGGGCCAACGGCGAGGTGACCGGGTTGGCCCTACAAGGCGACGGGAAAGTCATCGTCGTTGGAAAGTTCACGGCGGTCAATGGGTTTGGTCGGAACCGGCTTGCCCGATTGAATCAAGACGGCAGCGTCGATCAAACGTTCGTCACCGCTGGGACGACCCGCGACATCACGGCGGTGACCATTCAGCCGAGCGGCAAGATCGTGGTGGCGGGACCGTTCGATTCCGCCGGGGGCGTCAACGGGAAAAACTCGCTGGTGCGCTTCAATGTGGACGGGAGCTTGGACCAAAGTTTCACCAGCCCGCCTTATGGGGGAAACATTCCGGGGATCTACAACGTTTATTCCTTCGGCGACGTCAATGCGCTCGTTCAACAGCCGGACGGCAAAATCCTGATGGGTGGAGCCTTCGACGGAATCAGCTCGGTGCGACGGACGAACGTTGCGAGGTTGAATCCGGACGGCAGCGTTGACCAAAGCTTCGGCATTCCGGTGGGCAGCAATGGGTCTGGCAATGGCGGCGGCACGGTCTACGGCCTCGCGCTTCAGTCGGATGGCAAGGTCATCGTGGTGGGGCAAAAGTTTCGGATCAACGGCAATGGTCCGTATGATGCCGTCCGGTTGAACGCGGACGGAAGCATTGACCTCACCTACATCCTCGCCACGCCAAACAACACCGGGGTTTATGGGGCGGCCGTGCAATCTGACGGCCGGGCGGTGGTCTCCGGCAGCTTCAGGTCAATCAATGGCGTGCCGGCCGAAGGCTTCGCACGCATCAACCAGAATGGCAGCGTCGACACCACGTTCTCGCAGGGGAACCCGGCGAGCTTGTCCGGAATTCTCTATGCCGTTGCCATCCAGTCCGACGGCAAGTTCGTCGTCGGTGGCACGTTTACTTCCTTCAACGGCGCCTTCCGCCGCAACGTCGCGCGGCTGAACGCGGTCAGCGTCACGCCCCCGCCGCGGCTCATCAACCTTGCCACTCGCCTGCGCGTGGAGACGGGCGACAACGTTCTTATCGGCGGCTTCGTCATCCAGGGCACCGGGACAAAAAGGGTGATCGTGCGCGCGCTCGGCCCGTCGCTCCCCGTGGCCGGCCCCCTCGCGGACCCGACCCTCCAGATCGTGAACTCGCAGGGCCAGACCATCGCCTCCAACGACGACTGGCGCACTTCCCAGCAGGCCGTGATCCAGCAAGCGGGCCTGGCGCCCTCGAACGACAAGGAGTCCGCCGTGCTGCTCGACCTGCCGGCGGGCGCTTACACCGCCGTGGTGCGCGGGTTCAACGGCGGGCAGGGCGTGGGGCTCGTCGAGGTGTATGACCTCCAGGTCGGCAACACCGAGCCGGCCCGCCTCATCAACATCGCCACCCGCGGTCGGGTGCAGACCGGCGACAACGTGATGATCGGCGGCCTCGTGGTGTCCAACGGCGCGAACAAGCGCGTGCTCTTCCGCGCTCTCGGACCGTCCCTCGCGGGCGCGGGGGTGGCCAACGTGCTGGCCGATCCCACCGTGGAAATCGTGAACTCGCAGGGAGTGACGGTGGCCGCGAACGACAACTGGCAGAACCAGACCTCCGGCGGCAGCGCCGCCGAGATCACTTCCTTTGGCTTGGCCCCGACCAATCCGAACGAGGCGGCCGTCATCGTCACGCTGCCGCCCGGTGGCTACACCGCCATCGTGCGCGGGGCGAATTTTACGACCGGCGTGGCGCTGATCGAGGCCTACGAATTGCCATGAACGTCCTCGGGCTCTCCTTGCCCGGTTGACGCTTCTCTGCTCGCTCGTCTCCCCGCGCCGCGCTCGACCCGATACCGGAGGGCGCGGCGACTGGGGAGAGGGGCACGGCCGATGACAGCGGGGCCGATTGGGCTTTAGCCTGGCTAACGGTTCTGCCGGCCGGCGGCGGCTCGTGGTTACACCGCCCATGAGCCGCGGCCACACGGCCGCCGGCGGCGCCACCGCGCGAGTGGCCTGAGCCCGGCTCTCGCTGTCAAATAACGCACGACGCTCCGGTGCTCTCCTCACGACTGGCCGGGCCGCCCGAAGGGGGGTGCTAGGGAAGTTCCTCGGTCCTCACGGGCCTACGCCTTTACCCGCACCGCGTGGCGCTTGTCGAGGCGGAGCACGCCGCCGCCGGCGAAATGCAGCGCGGCTTTGGGGTCGGCCACCTTCTCGCCGCGCCATTGGACGGAGCCGCCCTCGATGAGGCGGCGGGCGTCGCCGCGTGACTTCGTGACGCCAAAGCCCGCGGCGAAGGCGGCCACCACGGCGCCCACGGTGTCGGCGTCGGCGAGGGAAATCTCGGGCAGGTCGGAGCTTTCGAGGTCGCGGCGCGAGAAGCGCCGGTCCCATTCCTCGCGCGCGGCCTGGGCGTCGGCGGGGGAATGGAAGCGCGCGACGAGGCGCTCGCCGAGCGTCTTCTTGGCTTCCATCGGATGCGCGCCGGGCAGGATTTCCTCGTGAAAAAGCAGCGGCCACCAGCGCGCCATGAGGTCGTCGGACACGCTCATGGCCTTGCCGAACATCTCGCCGGGCGCCTCGGAGAGGCCGATGTAGTTGTCCAGCGACTTGGACATCTTCTTCACGCCGTCGAGCCCCTCGAGGATGGGGAGCGTGAGCACCACCTGCGGCGGCTGGCCCTCGGCGGCCTGGAGATCGCGGCCGACGAGGCAGTTGAAGAGCTGGTCGGAGCCGCCCAGCTCCACGTCGGCGCGCACCATCACGGAGTCCCAAGCCTGCATGACCGGGTATTGCAGCTCGTGGAGGCGCACCGGCTGGCCGGCGTCCACGCGGGCGCGGAAGTCCTCGCGCGCGAGCATTTGCTGGAGCGTGACGCGGGAATTGAGCCGGATCACGTCCTCGAACGTGAGGCGGCCGAGCCAATCGGCGTTGTTGACCACCTCGACGCGCGCGGGGTCGAGCACGCGGAAAGCCTGCGCGCGGTAGGTCTCCGCGTTTGCCTCGATTTGCTCGCGCGTGAGCGGCGGGCGCGTGGAAGAGCGGCCGGAGGGATCACCAATGAGCGAGGTGAAGCCCCCGATGATGAGCACCGCGGTGTGGCCGAGATCCTGGAATTGCCGCAGCTTGGCCAGCGCGAGCGAGTGGCCGAGGTGAAGGTCGGGCGAGGTGGGGTCCACGCCGAGCTTCACGCGCAAAGGGCGCCCGAGGCGCAGCTTGGCGAGGAGGTCTTCCTTCGAGACGAGCGCCGCCGCGCCCTTTTGAAGGAGAGCGAGGGATTCTTCGGGAGAGGGGGCGGGCATGCGGCTGAAAGTGATAGGTGAGAAGTGACAGGTGAGAAGTGGGAATTGCAGAGCGCGGCCGAGGGCCGGGCCGCCGCTCCACTTTTCACTTCTCACTTTTCACTTCTCACGTTTCGTTCCACATGCCCGAACCGGAAACCCCACCGCCTTCCGCGCCGCTCGCGCGGCGGGCGGCGCGCGGGCGGATGACCGGCATCACGCAGGCGCGCGTCACGGAGGAGCCAGTCGCGCCACCGGATTGGCTGCAGGCGGAATCACGGCCGCCCGAGGAGCCGGCGCCGGCGGGCGAGGCCGGGAATGCCATGGGCCAAGAGGCTGCGCCCGCCGCGCTCTCCGCCGAGGAGCGGCGCGCGTGGGTCCAGGAACGGACGAATGAACTCTGGAGCGAGCGTCGGAATACCGCGGCGGAGCCGGCCCAGGCGCGTCCCGGCGATGCTTCCGAACGGGAGCGATTGGCTGCCCCGCGCTGGCTGGCCCGGCTGGCGCGCGCGACGCTGCTGCTGGGGATCGGCGCGGCCCTGGGCTTCGGCGTGGCGCGATGGAACGGCATCGTCCCGGCGTCCGTGGCCGATCCAGCGGCCGGCGCGTCCGCCGCGGCGGCGTTCCTCGATCCCAGCTCGCCCGCCGCGGCGGAGATGGAGGGGGAGATGGATCTCGCCTACGCCGCGGCCAAGGCCAAGCGTTACGCCGAGGCGCGGGGGCGCTTCGCGGCCCTGCGGGTGCGCTTCCCCGGGCATGCCACCTTCGCCGTGGAGGAGGCGCGCTGCTTCTACTACTTGGCGAATCATTCCGCCGCGCAGCGCGTCCTTGCCGAGAATCTCGCCGCCGGCCGCGCGCCGGCGGAGTCGCACTTCCTCATGGGCCTCGTGCAGCTCGCGGGGAAGAATTACGAGCTGGCGCAGGAGTCCTTCCGTCGCTCCGCGCTCGCCGACCCCTCGCGGCCGGAAACGCAATTCCTGTGGGCGGAGGCGCTGCGCCGCGAGGGACGCGCCGCCGAGGCCGCGCATCGCTATCAAGTCGCCTGGGAGCGAAACCAATTCGAGACCAACGAAGTGGCCTACCGCCTCAAGCTCTGGCTGGCGCAGATCACCGGCGGGGGCATGCCGGAAGAAGCGATCCGCCAGCTCGACGCCGCGCTCGCTGCCCGGACGCCGGGGGGAGACGCCCTCGTGGCCGACGCCGCGCGCGCCCTGCAGGCGAGCGACTTCGCCCGCGCCGCGCGCCGCCTGGAGGAGGCGCGGCGCACGATGGAGCCGCTGGTCTTCCAGATCGCGCTGCGCGACCCCGCCTTCATGCAGGAGGCGTGGCGTTCGGAAATCGCGCCCTTCTACGAGCGCCGGTGAGTTGCAGAGCCGCCTCTGCAACGGCCGCCGGCCCGCGTCACGGTTGCGTTTCGGCGCCAAGCGCCGCTTGCCGGGCGGCGGGGAACGCGCCAGTGTCGCCGCGCCTTTCCCCCGCCGTGATGCCTGCCGCGACCATTGCCCCGCCCTCGCCTGCCTCGGAGCCGGCGCGCCGCCCGCCGCCTCCTTCCCTGATGGAGGAAACGCGCGACTGGCTGAAGGAGCGCTACGACATCATTGCCGCATGGGCGCGCCGCGAGCCAGCGTCGGCCGCGTGGCTGGGCGCGCTTTTCGCGCTGGTGATCGTGTTCTTCGGCGTGCTGCGCCTCTTCAACAACTACCAGGTCTCCGCCTTCGGTTGGGTGTGGGGCGCGTGGAATCCGGAGACCAACTACGAGCACGGCCCGCTCATCCCGCTCATCGCGCTGGCGCTTTTTCTCCACCACCTGCCGCGGGTGGCGAGCTTGCCGGCCGAGCGGTCTTCGCGCTGGGGCCTCGCCTGGCTCACTGGCGGCGCGGTGATTTGGTTGCTGGCGGTGCGCACCCTCCAGCCGCGCATCGCCTTGGTGGCGCTGCCCTGCCTCCTTTTCGGCGCGATCCTCCACGGCTGGGGCGCGCGCGCGGGGCGCATCCTGTTCTTCCCGGTGATGTTCCTCCTCTTCGCCGTGCCGCTGAATTTCCTGCAGCAGGCCACCGTGAACAACCTCCAGCGCCTTTCCACCTGGGGAGCCAGCGAGGCGTGCAACTTCGTGGGCATCAAGATCGCCGCCGTGGGCACCTCCATGCGCGCGGTGGACGAGTCGTTCCAGTTCGAGATCGCCGAAGGCTGCTCCGGCATCAACTCGCTCATGGCCATCACGATGCTCACGGCCGTGTTCGTGCACCTCACGCAGGACCGGCTTTGGAAGAAGCTCGTGCTCTTCGCGCTCTCGGGCGTCTTCGCCGTCATTGGCAACGTGGCGCGCATCACGGCCATCATGATGGTGGCCAAGTTCATCGGGCAGAAGTTCGCCGGCGGCACCTTCCACGACATCTCCGCCTACGTGATTTCCTTCCCCTTCGCCTTCCTTTCCATGTGGGGCGCCAGCAAGCTGGTGAACCTCAAGCCCGCCTCCGTGCGCGCCCGGCTCTCCGACGAGCTTAAGCCCGCCCCGGCCGGCGCCTCGCCCGCCGCCGCGGCGGGGGAGAAGCGCTTCGACTACTGAGAAGCTTCAAGTCTCAAGCTCCAAGCTTCAAGGAAGGGCCGAAAGGCCCAAAGCTTCGGCAAGGAGCCTGCGCCTCCCCACCTTGTCCTTTTAGCTCCTTCTTCCTTTCCCTCCTTCCTTGATGCCTGAAGCTTGAGGCTTCCGGCCTTTTCCCATGAATCGCCTTCTCCTCCCCGTCATCGTCTGCGCCGTCGGCCTCGGCTCCGCGCTCGCCCTGCCGAGAAAGCCCGGCGTGGGCGAGGCCGGCATCAAGCTGGATCTGCCCAATCGCGTGGACGACTGGATCGCCCAGGAGGCCGAGGTCACGCAGAAGGAGCGCGACGCCCTCGCCAAAGACACCGAGTTCGCGCGCAAATCGTATTCCAACTCCTTCGGCGACCGTATCTTCGTGTCCATCGTGCTGTCGGGCTTCGACATGAACAACTCCATCCACCGCCCCGAGCGCTGCCTGCCGGCGCAGGGCTGGAACGTGATGTCCTCGGCGAAGGTGGCCGTGCCGCTGGCCGACGGCTCGCGCCTGGACACCACGCGCCTGTTCTCCGGGCTCCAGGCCAAGGACGAGGCCTCGGGCAAGGTCTTCACGGTGCGCAACTTCAACTACTACTGGTTCGTCGGCTCGCGCGACATCACCGCGGACCACACCCGCCGCACGCTCTACGACATCCGCGACCGCGTGCTCCACGGCCAGAACCAGCGCTGGGCCTACGTCACCGTGGCCGCCAACGTGACCGACAACCTCCTGCGCTTCGGCGGCAAGGACGAGGCCGCCACGCAGAAGATGGTGGAGGACTTCATCGGCCGCATCGCGCCCTCGTTCCAGCTGACGCCAGAGGCCAAGTGATGGGCGTCCCGGTTTTCACGCTGGCCCCGACCCTCGCGCCCATGAGCCGCCGCTTCCCCCGCCTCGCCTCCCTCGCGCTGGCGCTCCTGCTCGGCGCGGCGGCTGTCCCGACCTTGCGCGCGCAGGACGCCGAGGCTTGGAAATCCGCCGTGAGCGAGGCCAAGGCGATGCTCTCCCAGCCCGACGGCGCAGATTACGAGAAGCGCGCGGGCGCCGTCATGCAGAGGCTTCCCCTCGCCGATGCCATGCGCGATTGCCTCCGGCGCAATGCCGGCAAGGCGCCCGCCATGATCAACGTGGTGCTCGTCCTGAGCCTCGACGGCACCGTGCGCGACGCGCTCCATCCGCCGAATGATCCCGTTTCCGGCTGCGTGGCCGCCTGGATGAACGCGCAGAAGGGCCTGCCGACACCGCCGCGCGATGCGTGGATGGTGCACATCCAGGTGAAGACGCGGCCGTGACGCCGCGCCGCGCCGCGGGCATGGTGCGGGCGTGAGCCTCACGATTGTTTCCGCCGCCGAGGTGCCGCTGGACGCGCAGCGCGCCGCCTTCAATCGGGCCTTTGCCGGCTATCTCGCCGGCTCGATGGAGTTCGACGCGCCGGGCTTCGCGCGGTTTCTCTGCCTCCAGGGCGCGGACCTGTGGCATTCCCGCCTCGCGCTCGGCGCCGACGGCGCGCCCGCCGGCTTTGGCTACCTCAACCGCACCCTCGGCATCGCGCGCCTGGCCGGGATGGGCGTGACGCCGGAGGCGCGCCGCCGGGGCGTGGCCGCGGCGCTGCTCGACCACTTGCTCGCGGAGGCGCAGCGTCGCGGCGACGCGGTCATGACGCTGGAGGTCTTCGCGCAGAACGACCGCGCCCGCGCCCTTTATGAAGCGCGGGGTTTCCGCGTGCGCGCTCAGCTTTTCGGCTGGCGCCGATCGGCCGAGCCGCCGCTGCCGGACGGCGGCGCGGAAATGAGGGAGATTTCCTTGGCCGAAGCCGTGGCCGGAACGTGCGCGCGGGATTATCCGGCGCGGCCGTGGCAGGTGTCGCGCCACCTCGTCGCGCGGATGGCGCCGGGCGCGCGGGCCTTTGCCACGGCCGACTCCGCCGCTCGGATCGTGGTCACCGATCCATCGGCCGAGGACCGGCGCTTCGCGGCCTGGTTCACGGCGGATGCGCGGGAGGACCACTGGCCCGCGTTGCGCGGCCTCACGGCGGAAGTGCTTCGCCGTTTCCCCGGCCAAGCATGGCGTGCCCCGGCCATCTGGCCCGAGGATTTCGGGCGCGAGGTCTTCGCGCCGCTCGGCTTCGAGCGCGAGGCGCTGCATCAGTTGTTCATGCGCCGCGAGCCATGATGGCGTGTGCGTGCGGGCCCATCAACGCGCGCCGGGTCAAAACCGCCGCGGCCCGCGCGGCGCAGGCGCAGGGCGTTCGCCAGCACGCTCACGGAGGAGAGGGCCATCGCGGCGGAGGCGACCACCGGGGAGAGAAGCCAGCCGGTCCACGGCCAGAGGACGCCCGCGGCCAGCGGGATGCCGAGCACGTTGTAGAGGAAGGCAAAGAAAAGGTTCTGCCGGATATTGCGCACCGTGGCGCGCGAGAGGGACACGGCGTCAGCCACCGCGGCAAGGTCGCCGCGCACGAGGGTCACGTCGGCGGCCTCGATGGCCACGTCGGTGCCGGTGCCCATGGCGATGCCCACGTCGGCCTGCGCGAGGGCGGGGGCGTCGTTGATGCCGTCGCCGGCCATCGCCACGCGCGCGCCGCCGGCTTGGAGCTCGCGGATCGCGTCGGCCTTGCCCGCGGGCAGGACCTCGGCGCGAATGTCCTCGGGCGCGATGCCCACGAGCGCGGCCACGGCGCGGGCGGTGCGGCCGTTGTCACCGGTGAGCAGCAGCACGCGCAGACCTAGCCCGCGCAAACGCGCCACCGCGCCGCGGGAAGATTCCTTCACGGGATCGGCGATGGCGAGCATGCCGGCGAAGCAGCCGTCCACGGCGGCGAAGACGGGCGTCTTCCCGGCGTCGGCGAATTCGCGGGCGGCGGCCTCGTCCGGCTCGATGCCGCGCTCGCGGAGCAGGCGGGCGTTCCCCACGAGGACGCGGCGGCTGTCCACGCGGGCCTCGATGCCTTGGCCCGTGATGGACCGGAACTCCGTCGGCCGCGGCGCGCCCAGGCCGCGCGCGCCGGCGGAGCGGACGATGGCCTCGCCGAGCGGATGCTCGGATCCGCGCTCGGCGCCGGCGGCGAGGCGCAGCAGGGCATCGGCGTCGAAAGGCGGCGCGGGGCGGAGATCGGTGACGGCGGGGCGACCGGCCGTGACGGTGCCGGTCTTGTCGAGCACCACGGCAGTGAGCGCGCCCATCGCCTCCAGCGCGGCGGCGTTCTTGATGAGGATGCCGAGCTGCGCGCCGCGGCCGGTGCCCACCATCACCGCCGTGGGCGTGGCCAAGCCGAGCGCGCACGGGCATGCGATGATGAGGACCGAGACGAAGGCGGTGAGCGCGAAGGAAAGGTGCTGCTCCGCCGGACCGAAAACGAGCCACGCCGCGAAGGCCGCCGCGGCGAGGAAGAGCACCACCGGCACGAACACGCCCGCCACGCGATCGGCCAGCCGCTGGATCGGCGCGCGCGAGCCCTGCGCGGCGCGCACCATGCGCACGATCTGTTGGAGCACCGTGTCCTGCCCCACGCGCGCGGCTCGAAGGCGGAAGGAGCCGGCGGCGTTCACCGTGGCGCCGACCACGGCATCGCCCGGCTTCTTCGAGACAGGCAGCGGCTCGCCGGTGAGCATGGACTCGTCCACGCTCGACGCGCCCTCGATGACCTCGCCGTCCACGGGGATTTTCTCGCCGGGGCGCACCAGGACGATGTCGCCCACGCGCAAGGCGGCGATGGGCAGGTCTTGCTCGCGACCATCGCGCTCCACGCGGGCGGTGCGCGGCGCGAGGCCGAGCAGGGCGCGAATCGCGCCGCCGGCGCGGGCGCGGGCGCGGGCCTCCAGCAGCCGGCCGAGCAGGATCAGCGTGATGATCGTGGCGGCGGCCTCGTAATACACCGGCGCGCCGTGGTGCCCGGCGCCGACGATGAGACGCGGGGCCACGGTGGCGACCACGCTGAATCCCCACGCGGAGAGCGTGCCGAGGGCGACGAGCGTGTTCATGTCCGCCGCGCGCTGCCGCGCCGCGCTCCACGCGCCGACGAAGAACTCCCGCCCCGCCCAAATCAGCACCGGCGTGGCCAGGGCCAACTCGATCCACGGGCGACCGGCAAAATCTAGCAGGTGGGCGAGCGAGGCGTTGAGATGCCCACCCATTCCCAGCACGAGCAGCGGCAGCGTCAATGCGAGCGCCGCGAGGAATTGGCGCCTTTGACCGGCGTATTCCGCGCCGCGGGCGGCCTCCTCGGCTTCTTCCACAGCCGGCGCCTCACCCCCGGCAACAGGCGGTGAGGGAAGGATCGCGTCGTAGCCCGCGCCGCGCACTGCCTCGCGCAGCTGCTCGGGGCCGGTGGCGCCGACGTCGAACTCGACGCTCGCGCGCGTGGTGGCGTAGTTGACGCTCGCGCCGCGAACGCCGGGAACCTTGCGCAGCGCCTTCTCGATGCGACTCGCGCACGCCGCGCAGTGCATCCCGAGCAGCGGCAGGTCAACGCGCTCCGAGGACGCGTTGCCGTCCACGGCGGGCAAGGATGGGGCGGCAGCGCTCATTTCGGGGTCGGCTCCGCCTCGTAGTCTTCCTCGCGCCCGCCCGGCACGGCCTTCAGGGCGCGCGTCACGTGGCTAACGCACGCGTCGCAGTTTATCCCGGTGAGCCGAAGAAGCGTGGTGGGCATCCCTTAGTCTCGGCGCGGGCGCGCGGCCGGCCAGCCAGGCATCCGTCATCCACGCGGCGCGGGCGCATCGCCTTCCAGGATCACGCTCGCCAGGGCGAGGCCGCCGTGGTGGGAAAGCGAAAGGTGCGTCGCTCGCACGCCCATCGCGCGGGCCGTGGCGGCGGCGGCGGCGTGAAGGCGGAGGAACGGCCGGCCGGTGGCCTCGTCGCGGCCTACCTCGAGGTCCGTGAAGCCCGCGCCCGCGCCGATGCCGCAGCCGAGCGCCTTGGCGGCGGCCTCCTTGGCGGCCCAGCGCGCGGCGTAATGGGCGGCCGGCTCGCGCATCGCGGCGCAATACCGGTCCTCCGCCGGCGTGAAGACGCGCGCGCGGAAGCGCTCGCCGCGGCGGGCGAGCGCCTCCTCGACGCGCGCCACGGCGACGAGGTCCACGCCGTGACCGAGGATGCTCATCGGGCCGGGGAAGGCGCCGCGTTCATGACGGCGAGAAATTCGAGCACGGCGTTCTCCAGGCCGACGAAGAGCGCGCGCGAGACGAGCGAGTGGCCGATGTTCAACTCGTGAAGGTGCGGCACCACGGCGAGAAAGGCGGGCAGATTCGCCCGCGAGAGGCCGTGGCCGGCGTTGACGACGAGGCCCAAGGCTGCGCCCCGCTCGGCGGCCGCGCGCAATCGCGTCAGCTCCCGCGCCCGGGCGGGCTCGTCGGCCGCGTTGGCGTAGGCCCCGGTGTGCAGCTCGATCACCGGAGCGCCGGCCACCCGCGCGGCCTCGACCTGCGCGAGCGCCGGATCGATGAACAAGCTCACGCGAATCCCCTCGGCCGCGAACTGCCGCGCCGCCGCCGTGATCTCGGGCACGCGCGCCGCGACGTCGAGGCCGCCCTCGGTGGTGACTTCCTGGCGCGATTCCGGCACGAGGCACACGTCGGCCGGCCGCGCGCGCAGGGCGATCTCGACGATCTCCGGCGTGAGGCCGAGCTCGAGGTTGAGCTTGGTGCGGATCACGTCGTGGAGCCGCGGGAGATCGGCGTCCTGGAGGTGTCGGCGGTCGGCCCGCAGGTGGACGGTGATGCCGTGGGCGCCCGCGCGCTCCACGGCCATCGCCGCCGCGGCGAGGTCCGGCTCGGCGTTGAACGCATAGGGATCCGGGGAATGCCGCGCCTGCCGGAGCGTGGCGACGTGGTCGATGTTGACGCCGAGATACATGGCGGGAGAACCGAGCGAAGCGGGTTGGCCGCTCAAGAAATCCCTTCGCCAAAAAGCGGCACGCCGAAACCCGTTGAGGCCGAAGGGAAAACCACAAAGCTCGCCGGCAGCAGATGATTAGAGCGTTTTCGATTCGAGTGGTCGCGCCTCGCGGGCGGCGGCTTGCGGAGGGCCCGCGGCGTTTTGGAGGGCGGTGGCAAGCGTCAGCGCGACACCGCT
>CALMOL010000130.1 GCA_937871685.1 uncultured Verrucomicrobiota bacterium | reverse complement strand
CCGGCTGGGGATGCCCCAGCGCATCGAGTGGGTGCTGGCCGATGGCAACCTGCACCTCCTTGCGGCTGAGCCGATGGCCGCGCTCGCGGGCCTCGCGGACCCGGAGGGCACCGCCGTGGAGTGGGACTTCGGCGCGCCCGCGGAATGGATCTCCGGCCCCGTGACGGCGCTGGGATTTTCGCTGGCGCGGCGCTGGTTCATCGCGGGACTTCGCGCCCTCGCCGCGGGGCTGCCCGGGGCGGACGACTTGGTGCCAGCGCGGGCGGATCGGCGGCCGGCTCGCGCTCAACCGAACCGAGTGGCAGGCCTTCCGCGACGGCCTCGCGCCGGCGGAGCGCGCCGCGTGGCTGCCGGTGGAATGGTTGCTCGGCGTTGCGTCCCCGGCGCCCGGCTCCGAGCCGCCGGACGGGCCTGATGACGGCGGCAAGACAGCCGAAGCCGCGCGCGCCGCCCGGCAAGCGTGGTTCGACGCGCTGACCGCCGACACGGCGCCAGCCGCGCTCGCCGCGCTGCGGGCCGACGAGCTGATGGTTCGCTTCCGCACGCTGGAGCGAGATCTCACCAAACACCTGGGCCGCATCGCCGCCGATTCCCTGGCAGCCACGGTGCTCGAGGCGCGGGCGCGGAATTTCTGCGCAAGGCACCTCGGCGACGCGCGGCTCGCCCACGCGCTGCTCGGCGCGCTGCCCAAGAATCCGGCCTCCGAGTTTGCGCGTCGCTTTCGCGCGCTGGCGGAGAGCGTGCAGGGCGACGAGGCCGTGGTGCAGTCGCTCGCCGAGGGCACTCCCGCGGCCGTGGCGGCGGAGCTGGAAAGAAAGGGCGAGTTCGGCTCGGCGCTGCGTGAGCTGGGGCGCGACTTCGCCCCGTGGGCCCCGGGCGTCCCCGCGCCGGACGCCGCGCCTCTCGACGAGGACCCTCGCCCGCTGCACCGCGCGCTGGGGCGCTACGCCGCGGGGTTCTGGCGCGCGCCGTATCACCCGCCCTCCGCCGGGGCCGACGAGCCGCGCCGCGCCGCCGAAGCCCGCGCGGCGACGGCGCTCGCGGGCGCTTCCAACCTGCCGCGTCGCTGGCAATGGGACCGCCTGCTTGCGGCCGCGCGGACGGCCCTTCGCCGGCAGACGGACGACGCGCTCGGCCTCGCCCGCACGGCCAGCGCGGCTCGCCGCATCCTGCTGGAGATCGGCGCGCGCCTTGTCTCTCTCGGCCGGCTCGACGCGGCGGCGGACATCCTGCACCTGACGTTCGACGAGGCCGCCGGCTTCGTGGAGGGCGCGGCGGAAACGCTCGACCTGCGCTCGCTGGCGGCCGTTCGCCGGGGCGAGTGGGAGGCGCGGGCGGCGACTCCCGAACCACCGACGCGCCTCCAGACCCGCGGCGCGGTCCACGCCGGCAACGACGACATGCGCCCCGCGCCTGGTTGCGAGCCGCCGGATTGGTCGCGCCCGGACCCGGCGCGCGGCGTGTCCTGCGCCGGCGGGAGCGCGCGCGGCCCGGCCCGCGTGGTGCGCGACGGGCGCGGGGAATTCCTGCGCCAGGGCGAGATTCTCGTGGCGCGCGCGGTGCCCGCGGGCTGGCTGGTGCACCTGCCCGCGGCGAGTGGGATCGTGGCGGAGCACGGGGGGCCCACCGGGTTCGGGGCGCTGGTCGCGCGGGAGCTGGGCATCCCCATGGTGGCGGGCCTGCCGCGCCTGCTCGAGTCCGTGCGCGACGGCGACTGGCTCGAAGTGGACGGCGGCACCGGCGAGGTGCGGCGCATCCCCGAGCCAGCCGTCGCCGCGGAGGGCGAGGAACTGGCCCCGTTGCCGACCTTTCGCTTTCCGCGCAAGTAATCCTCGCCTGCCGCCACGGGGCGCGCTCTACGATTGCCCCGGCGCTTCCCCCAGGGCTGGCGCCCGCGAGCGGGACGCGATGCGGAAGTCCTCGTGCTCCAACGTGAGGTGGGACGAGTAAAAAGGGTCGGACTTGAGTCGCCCGCCCCACTTCCCGAGCATGAACTCGACCTCTCGGCGGGCACGCTCCGCCTTTGCCGGCGTCGAGTCGGTCCCCCGGCTGACGGACTCGTGGTGGAACAGCTCCGCGGCTGGCGTCCACACGTTGCGCAGGCCGAGGTCCACAAGGCGCATGCAGAAGTCCACGTCGTTGAAGGCCACCGGCAGGTTCTTCTCGTCCATGCCGCCGACCGCCTCCCAGGTCGCGCGGCGCACCGCGAGGCAGGCGGCGGTGACGGCGGAGTAGTTGTGCAGGATGTTCAGGCGATTTTGCTCGCCGGTCTCGCCGGTCGGCGCAAAGCGAAGCACGTGCCCGGCCACGCCGCCGACGCCCAGCACCACGCCGCCGTGCTGAAGGTGGCCGTCGGGATACCAGAGCTTGGCCCCGACGGCCCCGACGCCCTCGCGCAAGGCCAGGCCAGACATTGCGCGCAGCCAGTGCGGCGTGATGACCTCGACGTCGTTGTTCAGCAGGCACAGCAACTCGCCGCCCACCTGAGGAACGGCCCAGTTGTGCAGGGCGGCGTAATTGAACGGCGCGTCGTAGCGCAGCACCCGCACGCGTGGGTCCGCGGCGGTCGCGTCACGCATCCAGGCGAGCGCCTCAGGATCGGAGGACTGGTTGTCCACGATGATCAGCTCCCAGCGGGGCCAGTCCGTCCGGGCCTGGACGCTTTCCACCGTGCGCCGCAGGTGATCGAGATGATCGCGGGTGGGGACGATGATCGAGACAAGCGGCGCGTTCGCTCCCGCGCGATGCACCGGCACCCAGTGGCCGGCCCCGGCAGGAAGCAACTCGACATCCTCGCCCCGCGCCGCGAAGTGCTCCCGGAGCACCCGCTCGCCGGTCGGAGCGATGCCGCTCTTCTCGCCAACGGCGCGCGCGGTGGAGCCGGCAATGGCGCGCCAGTGGTAGAGCACGCGGGGAACGTGGCGCACTTGATCGGGCCGCAGGCCGCGAGTGATCCGCAGCACCAGATCCCAGTCCTGCACCCCCTCCAAGCCGGTCCGCAGCCCACCTGCGGCGCGGAGCAGGTCAGAGCGGACCGCGACGAGATGGCAGAGGTAATTCTGGCTTTCGAGCCGCTCGGGGCTCCACGCCGGCTTGAAGTGCGGATCGAAACGCCGGCCGCCCCGCCCGAGCTTGTCCTCGTCCGTGTAGATGACGCCGGCGTCGGGATGCCTTGCGGCTTCGATCGCCACGGCGGCCAGCGCGCCGGCGTGCAATTCATCGTCGTGGTCGAGGAACGCGGCCCAAGGACTGGTGACCAGCTCCAACGCCGAGTTCGTGGCCGCCGAGATGTTGCCGCGCTCAGGCCGGAAGACGACCTTGATTCGCGGGTCCACCGCCGGCAGGCCGGTGAGGTATTGGCGCACCGCCGGGTCACGCGAGGCATCGTCCGCCACGCAAAGCTCCCAGCCAGGGTGAATCTGCCCGCAGACGCTCGCGACCGCCGCCCGCAGCCAGCGTAGCGGCGGATCGCACACCGGCATCACCACGGAGACCGCTGGCGTTCCCGGGGCCTGGAGGCGGGCGCGCAGCGCCGCGCGCGAGGCTGGCGTGAGGACATCGCCGTTCGCGCGCAGCCACTGCTCGTAGCTTCCACCGCCGCGCCGCCACGCCGCCCCGCTTCGCGGGACGCGTGCCTCGAAGTGCGAGAGCGTGTCCCATGGCCCCATCGGTTCCGCGCGCGCCTGCAGGGCCACGGTCGTGACCCCGCGCGGCAGCAGCACGGCGATGGAAAAGCCGCATGGCCCGGCCGCGCCCGGCACGTCTGGCCGCGCGCGGCGCTCGGGCGCCTCGACGAAGGCGGCATCGCCGGCCACCGCGCGGACCTCCGCTGCCGGAGCACCGTCCGCGGCGACGCACCAGCCTTCCATTTGGAACGCGCGGCTCAGCAAGGTGCTCCAAGAAGTGGGAACATCCACCGCCCAGCGCCAGCCAGAGGAATTTGTCGTGGGAGGGCGCGGAGCGCGCTTTCCCGCGC
>CALMOL010000129.1 GCA_937871685.1 uncultured Verrucomicrobiota bacterium | reverse complement strand
CGCGGCTGCTGCTGAAGGACCGCGACGGGCGCTTCGCCGACGCCGATGCCCTGGCGCGGGCGCTCGAAAAGGCACGAACGAAGATCGAGAGCGGGGCGGACCTCGGCGATGACCCGCTCGCGGCCACGCTTCCTCAGCCGGAGCACCCAGGACCAATCGCTCCCCCTCCGAGTCAAGGCCCGGAACCGACGGCTCTCGTGGCGACGCCCGTCCCGTCGCCGGATGCGTCCCCTCCCCTCCTCTCATCCGTCGTGCTCCGGCCGCCAGTGCCGCTCTACCTACGAGGAAGGATGATCGGCCTTGCGGCCGTCATTGTGGCGGTCCTGGCCATTGGCTTCGTCAAATATGGGCGCGATCAAGGGCCACCGGCACCCGCAACGAACGCCGCCGTCGAGAAATCGCTCGCCGTGCTGCCCTTCGAGAACGCCAGCGACGCGAAGGACGACGCTTACTTCGCCGACGGGATCATGGACGATGTCCTCACCACGCTGGCCAAGATCAAGGACCTGAAGGTCATCAACCGCGCTTCCGTGATGCCCTATCGCGGCGCGCAGGGCGTCCCCAAACTGCGGGAGATCGGCCGCGAGCTGGGCGTGGCGAATGTGCTCGAAGGTCGCGTTCGGCGCTCGGCGGATCGCGTGGTGATGACCGTGCAGCTCACCGACGTGCAGACCGCGCGCCAAATCTGGGCCGAGCGCTACGACCGCACGCTGGCCGACACGCTCACGCTCCAAGGGGAGCTGGCGCAGGAAATCGCGCGCGCGCTGCGCGCCACGCTCTCGCCCGCGGAAGCGCGCAACGTCGCCACCAAGCCGACGGACAACGAGGAGGCCTACACGCTTTACCTGCGCGCCCGCGAGATCGCCCTGCGACAGATCCGCCAGCCGGAGACGACCTTGCCCGCCACGATCGAGCTGCTTGTCCGGGCGATCGCGCTTGATCCGAAGTTCGCCCTCGCCCACGCGCGCCTTGCCGAAGCGAGGGCGGCTACCTACCACTTCCTCCAGCCGTCCAAGGAATTGCTTCAGCAGGCGCGGGCCTCGGCGCAGGAGGCGCTTCGCCTGCGGCCGGGCTTGGGCGAAGGGCATTATGTCCTCGGGCTTTGCCACATCTACGGAGCCCGGGACTACGAGGCCGCCCTGGGGGAATACGAGAAGGCGCGCGAAAGCCTCCCCGGCGACGCGGAGGTGATCAGCGCGATGGCCGGCGTGCGGCGTCGCCAGGGCCGCTGGCGCGAAGCAATCGCCGGCCAGGAGCAGGCCCGGTTGCTCGACCCGCGCAATATCGCGATCGCCGACAACTTGTTTAACAGCTACTTCCTCGCGCGCGATTGGGCCGGTGCGACCAACCTGGTGAAGCACTTGGCGGCTCTACTGCCGGAAGGCCGGGCCGCCTTTTATCTGGCGCAGTTGGATTGGGCGGCGCAGTCCGACCTCGGCTCGACCCGGGCGGTCTTGGCCGCGGCCACCCCGCCGGAATTCATCTGCCCGCTGGCTGTGCTACGCTATCAGCTCGCGCTGGCCGACCGTGATTTTCCCAAGGCCGTGCAGGTGCTTCGGGAATGCTCTAGCGATACCATGGTCCCGGGTTCGATGCCGACTCAGACCCCGGTCCCTAAATCCCTCTTGGTCGGATTCGCGGCCAAGCTCGCGGGCGATCCCGCGCGCGCTCAGGCCGAGCTAGAAAACGCGCGCGTGATCCTTGAGGCCGATGCCGCGAGATTCCCGCAGAACGCGTCGCGCCAGCAGTCGCTCGCGCTCGTCCACGCGTTCCTCGGCCGCAAGGAAGACGCTCTGCGCGCAACGCGGCGCTTCCTCGAACTGATGCCGATCGAAAAGGACGCCATGGACGGCGCCGACGCCGCGGATTGCGCGGGCGTTGTCTATGCACAAATCGGCGAAATCGACCGATCGATGGACGTGATCGAGCGCTCCTTGGTCACGCCCGGCGGCGTGCTCCTGAGCCAGTTGCGGCTGAGCCCGCTGTATGATGCGCTGCGGTCGAGCCCGCGCTTTCAGAAGCTCCTCTCCTCCCCGGAGCCGAAGACCATCCTCCGCTGATCCAACTTGAGGCCCGGAGGGTCGGATGGAATGGAGCCGGTGGCGTCAGTCACCGGCATCCGCTCCACTTTAGACTGCACCCCGAGGGGTGCCGGAAGGACACGGTCGATGAGTCTCGCCTGCTGACCCTCCACCCCCCCTCCGAGGCGGAAGTCAGAAGGGAGGGATGCCGGTGGTTGGCACCACCGGCTCATTTCCCTCGCCCCTCCGGGCGCGCTGAGGTGCTCCTTCAGTCGCGAGCAGTTGTGGGGGATGACAAGGCCTTGGACTCAGGGAATGGCAACAATCGAGTCGAAGAACGCGCGGATCCCGGCGGAAAGCGGGTCGGGCGGACCGGTCAGGATGAGGTTGAGGCACTTGCCCTTGGGATTTCGCAGCACGTGGATTCTCTGCACGATCGAAATGCTCCCGATTTGGCCGGGCGGCTCGACCACGATCCCCTCGAACCCTCCGAGGACGGTGGGCTTGGCGGGGCCGGGCTTGTAGCCCCGCTCGGGCGAGACTTCGACCGGCGCACGCGCGAGGCTCGTGGCCTCCTCCGCCATCTGGGCCTCCGCCATCTTCCGGTCTTGGCTGGAAAGGATGACGCCCAGCCCTCGCGGCTTCGCCACGCTCATCTTGGCGCTTCCGTCCGGCGGCACGGAAACCACCCAGCCTTCCGGCGGCCGGAAGGCCAGGATGGGGTTGACCCGTGGGAACACCACCGGCGCCGGGCTGGCCGCGTATTTCACCGGATTCGGCGGCAACTTCCGCTCGTCCGCGAGAAGCGCGGAAACGGCAGCAAGCGCAAGGAGCAAAGCGGGGAGTTGCTTCATGGGGGTCACCCGCTCTATCGGCTTCCCATTGACAGGGCAATCCGATTTGCGTGAGCGCCGGGGGCGTCGCCCCCGCCCTTTCCGAAAATCTTTGCGGCTGGGGAGGCGGAACCGCTAGAACCCAGCGGATGAAGCACATCGCCACCGTTGGCCTCTTCCTTCTCGCCCTCGCCATCCTCCTGCCGCTGACGCTCGGCTCGATGCTGCCGGTGGTCGTTCACGATGGGCTGTTTTATGCGGGCTTGGGACTGTTCATCGTGGGGCTGTTGATCCGGTTCGTGCTTCGGATGCAGTCCGAAAAGGCGTGAGCCACGGCAAGCGCGACCCCGTGGCCGGCGGCGGAAGTTTCGGGTGCGCGCCCCGCCGGGCCGATGCACGCTGCGGGCAACCTTTCGCGGCTCGGGCGCATGAATTCTCCCGCTTCCTCGCCCCGCAAGATTTCGTTCAAGGCCGCGCTGCTCGGGCTGCTGCTTGGCACGCTGCTGCTCACGGTCGGGTGCATCGCGCTGGCTGGCTACCTCGCATCGCGCCGCTCCATCGAGGCGGTGAAGCGGCAGCATTATGGGCTGATCTCGCTGGCCGTCTCGCGGGAGATTCAGGAGTTCTTCAAGCCAGCCTATCGCTCGCTGCTCGAGTTCCAAACGCTCGGCGGCCGGGGCCTGCTCCCGCTGGATGATCCTGGCCGGCTCGGCGCGCTCTTCGCGGAGCGGATGCGCTACCTGCCGAGCCTCTCGTGGATGTCGTATTCCGACCTCGGCACCGGCCGCTTCGTCGGCGTGCGACGCCAGGCCGGCGGCGGCATCGTCCTCAACCAATCGCTCCCCGCCGAGAACGCCGGCCGCCCGCGCGAGGCGTTGATCGAAGCCGACGGCACCGCCACGCCGCTGGAGACGGACCTGCCCGCCGGCTACGACCCGCGGCCCAAGCCCTGGTTCCAAGGCGCGCTCCGCTCGCCCGGCGTCTTCTGGTCGGAAATCTACACCTTCGCCGAGGGCGAGCGTGGCATCTCGGCCAGCGTGAAATGTCTCTCCGCCGCGACCGGCGAGCCCATCGGGGTGTTCACGACGGATTTCTCGCTCTCGGACATCACCGCCTTTCTTGATCGCATCGATCCCGGCCGGCGCCGCCTCATCGCCGCGATGACCCAGACCGGCGATATCTTCGGCTTCTCCTCCAACCCGCCCGTGCCCGCGAATACCGTCGCGCGCTTGGCGCGGGCCATCCCCGCCGCTCAGCGCGAGGCAATGCGCGAGGGCCAGTCATCGTTCCGCGCCCCGCTGGATTTTGCCGGCGAGGAAGGAGAGGTCGTCTTCACCTCCTCCGAGGTGGACGGCACCTTCCGGCTCATCACTGGCATCGGCTCGCCGGACGTCGAGTTCCTCGGCCCCCTGCGCGAAAACGCGCGTCTCACCCTCGCCATCGGTGTCGGTGCGCTGGCCCTCGCCGCCCTGGCCTCGGCCGTCTTCGCGCGGCGGCTGGCTCGCACGCTGGCGCAGATCAACCTAGAGCTGGAGGAAGTCGGCCGCTTCCGCCTCGGCGCGATGCCCTGGGCGCCCTCGGCCGTGCGCGAGCTCGACCACGTCCACCAAGCCGTGGACCGCATGAAGGCCGGCCTGCGCTCCTTCGGCCGCTACGTGCCGCGGCAGCTCGTGCGCTCGCTCCTCTCGGAGGGAATCGAGGCACGCCTCGGCGGCGAGGTGCGTGAGCTGACCGTGTTCTTCTCGGACATCGCCGGCTTCACCGCCTTGTCCGAGCGAATGCCTCCGACCGCACTCGTGGAGCGCCTGGGCGAATACCTCGAGATGATCTCCGCGCGCCTCGCCTCCGAGGGCGGGACGATCGACAAGTTCATGGGCGATGGCGTCCTCGCCTTCTTCAACGCCCCCCACGCCGTGGCCGACCACGCCGCGCGTGCCTGCCGCACCGCCTGTTCCGTGCAGCACGCTTTGGCCGCGGACGAGGCCGCCGCCGCGCGCGCTCCGTCCGCGCCGGCGCCGCTGCGCACTCGCATCGGCTTGCACACCGGCGAGGTGCTCGTGGGAAACATCGGCACCCGTGAACGCTTCGCCTACACCATCATCGGCGACGCGGTGAACCTCACCTCCCGCCTGGAGAGCCTCAACAAGCTCTACGGCACCCGCATTCTCGCCTCCGAGGGCACCTGGTCGGCTGCCCGCCACCTCTTCGAGTGGCGGCGCTTGGACCGCGTGGCCGTATATGGACGCGCGGGCGGCACCCTCGTGGTGGAATTGCTCGGCGAGCGCGGCGGCGTGCCTGACGCGGTGCTCGCCGCGCGCGACGCCTACGAGCGCGGCCTGGACTCCTACCTCGCCGGCAAGTTTGCCGCCGCCGGCCGCGCCTTCGACAAGGCCGCCGAGCTTCGCCCCGACGACCTCGCCGCCCGCTTGCTTGAGCGCCGTGCCAGCTATCTGGCCGAGCAGCCGCCAACTGGCCCGTGGGACGGCGTCTTCGTCGCCGAGCACAAGTGAAGACGGCTCCGTCGGGGTATCTCGCTGGCCGGTTCAAAGTCACCTGCCGACTTCGTCGTCACCGCCTACATCCAGGCCGCGATCTCGAAGCTCGCTTGGCGCTGAACCAAGCGGACATGCTCTCGAGCGTGCGGGGCTTGCAATCGAAGAGCGCGGTGGAACTGACGATGGCCCCGTCAAGGATTGCCCGGGTCGCCTCCACGTGAGCCTCCGGAGCGCAATGAACGAGCCTCACGCCGTCTTCGCGGGCGGGCGGCAGGTTCAGATTCGGCAGCGGCGGAACGCTGCTTGGCTCGGACGTGGCGGGAGAGCGCGGGTCACCAACCAGGTTGTCCGCAATCGAGCCGAGCCGCGAGCGGAGACCTCACTTCCCATATTGCTCGTCCGAAACCTTCTCCATCCACTCAACATTCTTGCCGTCGAGCGCTTCCGAGATGGCGATGTGGGTCATGGCCGTGGTGGGCGTGGCGCCGTGCCAATGCTTTTCGCCCGGCGGGATCAAGACCACGTCGCCCGGGCGGATCTCCTCGATCGATCCTCCCAGGCGCTGCACGCGGCCGCAGCCGGCCGTCACGATCAGGATCTGCCCCAGCGGATGCGTGTGCCAGGCCGTCCGGGCGCCCGGCTCGAAGGTGACGGCGGCGCCGCCCGCGCGCGCCGGTGCGGTGGGCTGAAACAAGGGATCCCGGCGCACCGTTCCGGTGAAATACTCGGCTTCGCCTTTGGCGGAGGCTTGGGATCCGGCGCGTTTGATTTCCATGGCAGCTTTTGGTCGTTGGGGAGTGGAGGGGGCGCCCGCCTGAGCGCGGAGAATCGCCGGCACGCCGAGCACCGTGGCCGCGGCGGCGCCAGTCTTCAGAAATGCGCGGCGGGAGATGGGCATGAAGAATCATCGCCGGCTCCCTTCTCATCGGCCGGCGCTTTCTCCCGTCATCGGACGTCAATCCAGGCACAACAAGCGACGCTGAAACGTGCCTGGCCCGCCGGGGGCGAACTCCGCCCCCGTGCCGCGCGGCGTTTTGATTCTCGCCTACTCTGGCGGTCTCTGCCCACCCGGCGTGGGCGCGAGGAATTCTCCCATTCACCGGGAACGGGCTTCCCGATTCCGGAGTTCCGTCGAAGAGTTTGCTCGTTTCACCGCCTCCGCGGGAACCAAGCCTGCTCCGGCGACCCTCCCCCAATCATGCATCCGCACCGAATCCCCCCTCGGCCCCGCGGTCTGCCCGGTCGCGCTGGCCAAGCCGCCCCGCCCGAGTCATTCCCGCCGGTGGTGCTGGTCCCAGTGCACCCCAAGCCGAAAGCTCGCCTGCCACTGGCGCGGCTCGGCGGATGGCTGGCATTCCTTGTCCTCCTCGGAGTGATCGGATTCATCGTCGTGCGTTCTCTGCGCCCCTCCGAGGAAGAGCAGCGCGCTCAGCGAGGCCGGGCGATCGAGCGGCAATTCGCCGATCAATCGCCGATCCGGCCCGCGGCTGCGAGTCCGTCACCCAGCCCCAAGCCCTCGCCGGCCGCTCCGTGAGCCTCCCTCTCGTCGGACCAAGCCCGCGGTGAACCGAATCGCCGGTTTGCGTCCCGCCGAGGCACCGCCGCAAGCTGGGGCGACTTGGTTCGCCACCAAGGCCCGCGGCCGTTTCCGCGGCGTGACGGGTCGCGATCGCCGCCGGGCTTGGCCCGGCGCGGGGGGAAAGGGTATAAGCGGCCCTTTCGTCCATGCCCGCGACCCCGCTCGAGCCGGCCGGCCTGCTCTACGCGCACTACGAGGTGCTGCGCGATG
>CALMOL010000128.1 GCA_937871685.1 uncultured Verrucomicrobiota bacterium | reverse complement strand
CCCGCCCGCCCGCGCCGCGTTTCCCGCGCTTGACGGCCCCGCGCCCGGCGCGACCACGCCCGATTTGACGAGATGGATCGCGGCGATGGACGCGTGGCTGCCACGCACGTTGGAGGCGTGATCGGTGAGAAGTGAGAGGTGAGAAGTGGCGCAAGCGGAAACCGGGAGCATCCGACCGGGTCGAAAACGTCGTGCTCCGGCCTGCCCCACTTCTCACCGTTCACTTCTCACTTCTCACCCCTCCGCTTCCCGGCTAAGGAACCGCATGACTTCCCCTGCCCCCGCTTCGGAAATGGCGCCCCCCGGCGTGCTCGCCCTCATCGGCAACACGCCGCTCGTCGAGATCACCCGCTTGGACACCGGCCCCTGCCGGCTCTTCGTGAAGCTGGAGAACCAAAACCCCACCGGCTCCATCAAGGACCGCATCGCCCTGGCGATGGTCGAGGCCGCCGAGCTTGACGGCCGGCTCAAGCCCGGCGGCACCATCATCGAGGCCACCGCCGGCAACACCGGCCTCGGCCTCGCCCTCGTCGCGCGCGCCAAGGGCTACCGCATCATCCTCGTCATCCCCGACAAGATGGCGCAGGAGAAAGTCTTCCACCTCAAGGGTCTCGGCGCCGAGTGCCGCATCACGCGCTCCGACGTGGGCAAAGGCCACCCGGAATATTACCAGGACGTGGCCGAGCGCCTCGCGCAGACCATCCCCGGCGCGTTCTACGTCAACCAGTTCAACAACCCCGACAACCCCCGCGCCCACGAGCGCCTCACCGGCCCGGAGATCTGGGAGCAGATGGGCCACGATGTGGACGCCGTCGTGGTCGGCGTCGGCTCCGGCGGCACGCTCACCGGCCTCGGACGCTTCTTCGCCTCCGTGCAGCCGCATTGCGAGATGGTGCTGGCGGACCCCGCCGGCTCCATCCTCGTGGACTACATCGCGACCGGCCGCATCGGCCAGGCCGGGAGCTGGGTCGTGGAAGGCATCGGCGAGGACTTCATCCCCGGCATCTGCGACATGAGCCTGACAAAAAAGGGCTACACGGTCCCTGATGCCGAGGCGCTCGGCGTGGCGCGCGAGCTCCTGCACGAGGAAGGCATCCTCGGCGGCTCGTCCACCGGCACGCTCCTGGCCGCCGCGCTGCGCTACTGCCGCGAGCAGACCTCGCCCAAGCGCGTGGTCACCTTCGTGTGCGACTCCGGCAACAAATACCTCTCCAAGATGTATAACGACACGTGGATGATCGAGCAGGGCTACCTCGACCGCGCCAACTACGGCGACCTGCGCGACGTGATCTCGCGCCGCCACGAGGACTCCGACGTGATCTCCGTCGGCCCCGACGACACGCTGCTCACCGCGTTCAAGCGCATGCGCCTGGCCGACATCTCGCAGGTGCCCGTGCTCGCCGCCGACGGCACCGTGGCCGGCATCCTCGACGAGTCCGACGTGCTGGTGCGCGTCCACGAGGACCCCGACCGCTACCGCGACCCCGTGCGCACCGCGATGACCGGCGGCCTGGAGACCGTCGCGCCGAGCGACTCCATCGAAAAAGTGATGGCCATCCTCGACCGCAACCTCGTCGTGATCGTGTGCGAGGAAGGCCGCTTCCACGGCCTCATCACGCGCACCGACCTGCTGACGTATCTGCGGCGGAAGATGAAGTGAGCGGCGTTTGCCCGCGCCGGGGGGCGCGGTAGCCTTTGAAATCATGAGCACCGATGTCGTCGCCGAGCGTCAGTTCACCTACGAGGAGGAGCGAGGAAAGCCCATGCCAAACGTCAATCACTCCCGCGTGCAGGGAAGGCTCACCGCGCAGCTTCTCCGGCAGGATCGCTACGAGGTCTGTCCAGAGCTGACGATCCAGCCGGACCCGACGATCAGGAAGATGACCCCAGACCTCTGCCTCCTGCCCTTCCAGCCCAGCGATTGGGCCAACGAGCCTCCGGTAGAATCGCGCGTTCCGCCGCTCGTGGTGGAAATCCAGTCCCCCTCGCAAACGCTCGGCGAGGTGTCGCGCAAGGTGCGGGATTACCACCGCCTTGGCGTGGACACGGTGTGGCTGTTCGCGCCGGAGTTTCGCTCCTTGACGATTCTAAGCCGCAGCAGCCGCCCGGAACAGCACACCAGCGGCGTAGTCACGGACGCTGGCACCGGTGCGACGGTGGACCTGGACGCCGTGTATGCCTGAACTTCCGCTCATGTCTTCGCACGCCTTCGCCACCCGCGTTATTCACGCCGGCCAGTCGCCCGACCCGTCCACGGGCGCGATCATGCCGCCCATCTACGCCACGAGCACCTACGTGCAGGACTCGCCCGGCGTGCACAAGGGCTACGACTACGCGCGCTCGATCAACCCCACCCGCTCCGCGCTGGAGCGCTGCGTCGTGGACCTGGAGAACGGCTCGCGCGCCTTCGCGTTCGCCTCCGGCCTCGCGGCGATGTCCACCGTGCTCGACGCGCTCGACGCCGGCTCGCACGTCATCGCGTCCGACGACCTCTACGGCGGCACCTACCGCCTCTTCGAGCGCGTGCGCAAGCGCTCGGCCGGGCACTCGTTCACGTTCCTCGACATGAGCGACCCTTCCGCCGTGAAGAAGGCGCTGCGGCCCGAGACGCGCATGATCTGGGTCGAAACCCCGAGCAACCCGATGCTTAAGCTGATCGATCTTGCCGCCGTGGCCGAGATCGCGCGCGGGCACGGTGCGTGGTCGGTGGCCGACAACACCTTCGCGACGCCGTATCTCCAGCGCCCGCTCGACCTCGGCTTCGACGTGGTGATCCACTCGGCCACCAAGTATCTCAACGGCCACTCCGACATGGTCGGCGGCCTCGCGATCGTGGGGAAGGACCCGCGCCACGCCGAGCTGGCCGAGAGCGTCGGCTACCTCCAAAACGCCATCGGCGGCGTGCTGGGGCCCTTCGACTCGTTCCTCGCGCTGCGCGGCATCAAAACCCTCGCGCTGCGCATGGAGCGCCACTGCGCCAGCGCCGCGCGGATCGCCCCCTGGCTCGCCGAGCAACCGCAGGTGGCAAAGGTTCACTTCCCCGGCCTCCCGGATCATCCACAGCACGCGCTGGCCAAGCGCCAGATGCCCAAGGGCTTCGGCGGCATGGTCTCCGCGACGCTGAAGACCGACCTCGCCGGCACGCGGCGCTTCCTTGAGAACACGCACCTCTTCTCGCTCGCTGAAAGCCTCGGTGGCGTCGAGAGCCTCGTGAATCACCCCGCGCTGATGACCCACGGCTCCATCCCCGTCGAGCAACGCAATGCCCTCGGTGTCACGGACAACCTCATCCGCCTGTCCGTCGGAGTGGAGGACTGCGACGACCTCATCGCCGACTTGCGCGACGCGCTGGCGGCGATCTGAAGGTTACTTCCACCCCAAGTCGGCCCGCGTGATACGCACCGCGGGGAGTGATTCGCAGATCACCGTCTCATTCGCTTCGAGCGCCACGACGCTCGCGTAGGTGCCATTGCGGCGCGGGCTGCGGTGAATCCAAAGCACCTCGTTGTCCACGTCCACGACCCAATATTCTCGGATGCCGGTGCGGGCGTAGTGCTGTGCCTTGACCTTGAGGTCGAAGTTCAGCGTGGAATCGGATACCTCGATTACCAAGTGCGTGTCTTTTGGGCGCGCGTGCGCGGTGCATTCCGCCGAGATGAGCGCCAAGTCCGGCTGCGGCATCCCATAGCGGTCGAGTTCGACCGGATTCTGCGGCGAAACCTCCGCCTCGTCGCCGGCCAAGCGCACGAGGATACGAGTGAGGCGATTCACCATCTTGGCGTGTCGGAAACCGATGGGGGACATGGCGATGATCTGGCCGTCAATGAGTTCGACGCGGTCGTCCTCGTCCAGGATGCCCGTCTCACCCATGCGCAGGTAGTCCTTCACCGTGAAGCGGTGCAGGGGCATCGCCGGCAGTAGTTCCGCGCGCTTGCTCATGCCCTAACTTGGCATCGTGGCCGGCGAGGAAAAGCGGAAAGCCGGCACGCTTCACCCGCCCGCGGCCTTCTTCCGGCGACGGGCATACATGCCGTTGAGCCATGCCTGGGCGAGGCGGCCGAGCTTGGCCTTGAAGAGCGTGGCCATCGTCTTGGAGCGCGGAAGCTTCACGGGACCAGCCTGCTCCAGCGGGTTCTGCTCGACGACGAGGCCGAGCGTTTCCAGGCCGATGAGGATCGGCAGCGCGCACGCGTAGCGCAGCGGCCATTCCTTGATGGCGCCCACGTAGCGCCATCCGTCGTCAAGCAAGGCCACGGCGCGCTCGCGCCAGCGGTCGATCACCGCCAGCGCCTCGCGGGGGTGCGAGAGGAGGTCGCCCGGCGCGAGGCCGAGGGGCTGCAGTTCCTCCAGCGGCAGGTAGCTCCGGCCGTTTTCGAGGTCCGCGCGGAGGTCGCGCAGCACGTTGATGACCTGGAGGCCTTTGCCGTAGTGGCGGCCAAGGCGCAGCATCTCGGCGACGGGCAACTCCGCGAAATCCTCGCCGAGGTGGCGCGCGCACACGCGGGTCCAAAACTCCCCCACGCCACCGGCCACGAAATACGTGTAATCCTCCAGTTCGCGCGCGGTGGCGAGAGCCTTGGCCCCGCGCTGGGCGGGATCCTCGGCGCGGGTGCCGTCGCCGAAGCGGATGAGGTCCAGCTCCTGGCCGTGGCCGATGCGCAGCAGCACGCGCGCAAGGTCGGAGCGGTCGCCCGCCGGCATGGAGGCGAGCCAGCCGAGCAGCGGCAGGGCTTGGCCGAGCAGGCGCTTTTCGTCGCCCTCGGGCAGGCGCTGCGTGATGTCCTTGCGCAGCGCGGCGAGCGCCTCGGCGTCGGGGCCGTGCTTGAGCATCACGACGAAGTCGCGCAGGCGCTCGCGGCGCACGGCGGCAGGCGCGGCCTCGGCGGCGTCCGCGATCGTGTCGAGCAAACGCGCGAGGAGGTAACCGAGGCTCACCGGCGCGCGGACCGGCTCGGGCAAGAGCTGGATCGTCAGATTAAAGGAGCGCGAAACGCCGGCGAGGAGGTCACCGCCGAGCTCCTTGGCGTAGTCCATCTTCGGGATGGGCACGGTGGCGCGGGGCTCTTCCGGCCCGCGGTCGGACCGCGGGGCGCGGCCGCCGCGCTCGCGGGAAGGCTTGGCGGCACGCTCGCCCCGGTCACGCGGGGGACGTTCCGCAGGCGGATGGGACTTAGACGACCCATGGGACCTATGTGTCCCATCCGTCCTATTCGATGTCACCTCTGGGCGCGCTCTCTCGTCGGACGGCGGAGCCGGCTCGCGTGGCGGGCGCTCCCGGCGCGGGGGCCGGGGCTGGTCTGCGGCCGGCGCTTCTCCACCGCCAGGCCGTTCCGCGCGTCCCTGGCCCGGCCGCCATTCCACGGGCTCCGAGCGGGAAACTTGCTCGCCCGGCGGGATGAGCGGCCCGCCTTCCCGCCGCCGGCCGCGACCCCCGCGCCGGCGGCGGCCCCCACCTTCCGAACCTTCCGATCCGGGGTGCGCGGGCGCGTTGGCCAGCTCGGGAGAAGGATCGGGCGAGTCGGCGGCTGCGTCAGGAGGCATCGGGAACACCCATTCAACCTGCGCACGCCGCCTTGTCCAACCATGGCGAACAATCGGGCGGATCGAAACGCACGAGACGATGAATCAGCGACGACAGAATCAAAGGCCGCCCGCCCGCCTGACCCACTTTTGCCCCCGGCACCCTGGCTATCTCGCTTCGCTCGGTTCACTTCTCACGTCCTTCGTCCGCTTGCCCGTCCCGCACCTTTACGTCCACGTCCCCTTCTGTCCGAAGGTGTGCCCGTATTGTTCCTTCTACAAGGAGGCGAGCGACCGAAACAAGACGCGGCCTTTCCTCGACGCCGTCCTCGCCGAGCTGGACCAGCGCCAGGCGACCGGCCCCGCGCTTCGGCCCGAGACGATTTTCTTCGGCGGCGGCACGCCCTCGGCGCTCTCGCCCTCGCAGCTCGAATATCTCCTCGGCGGCCTCCGCGCGCGGCTGGACCTCTCGGCGCTGGCGGAATGGACCTTTGAGATGAACCCGGCCACCGTCTCGCTGGAGAAGGCACGGCTCCTCCGCGATCTCGGCGTGAACCGAATCTCGATGGGCGTGCAATCGTGGGACCCGGCCATCTTGCGCACGCTCGGCCGCGTGCATTCCGCCGACCAGGCGCGGCGCTCCTACGCGATCCTGCGCGGGGCGGGCTTCGACAACGTCAACCTCGATCTCATCTTCGCCGTGCCCGGCCAGACGCGCGAAATCTGGCGCGACTCGTTACGCGAGACCATCGCGCTCGCCCCCGACCACATCTCCGCCTACAACCTCACCTACGAGGAAGACACCGAGTTCTTTCGGCGCTTCTCCACCGGCGAATACACGCAGGACGCCGATGACGACGCCGGCTTCTTCGAGGAGACGGCCGACCTCCTCGCCGCCGCCGGCTACGAGCCCTACGAGATCTCGAACTTCGCCCGTCCCGGCCGCCGCTGCGCGCACAATGGCGCCTACTGGCGCGGCGCCGATTACCTCGGCCTCGGCCCGAGCGCCTTTTCGACCGTCGGCGGCCGGCGCTGGTCCAGCGTCCGCGACACCGCCGCCTACACCGCGCGCATCCTGGCCGGCCAAAGCGCCGAGGACTTCTCCGAGCCGACCCCACCCGAGGTGCGCCACCGCGAAGCCGTGGTCTTCGGCCTGCGCACGAGCGACGGCGTGGCCCTTGCCGACCTCGCGCCGTGGTCCGGCCGCGTGGCGTCCCTGCTCGCCGAGGGCCTGCTGGCCCCGCTCCCCGCCGGCCGCGTGGCCCTCACGCGCCGCGGCCGCCTGGTGGCCGATGCGGTGGGGGCCGAATTCATATAAAACGTCGGTGAGCAGCCGAAGCGGTGAATCGTGAATGGTGAGCCGAGCGAGGCGAGACAGCCAGGGTGAATGGGGCAATCGTGGGGGTCAAGCCACGCTGGCGCGATGCAAACGGTCGGTGGCCACGATTCACTACTCACCATTCACGATTCACCTCAGTCAATGTCCGGCGCCGAACCCCAGGTCTTCACCGTCTCGCAGCTCACGGCCGAGGTGCGGGCGGCCGTGGAAAAGGGCGTCGGCTCCGTGTGGGTGGAGGGGGAAGTGTCGAACTTCCGGCCGCAGCCCTCCGGGCACCTGTATTTCACGCTCAAGGACGAGCGCGCGCAGCTCGGCTGCGTGATGTGGCGCGGCGCCCAGCTCGGCGGCGGCGCACAGCACCTCGGCGATGGCCGGCAGGTGCAGCTCTATGGCGCGCTCACCGTGTATGAGGCGCGCGGGCAATACCAGATGAACGTCCGCCTCGCCCAGCCGCGCGGCCGCGGCGCGCTCCAGGCCAGGTTCGACGCGCTCAAGGCAAAGCTCGCCGCGGAGGGGTTGTTCGACCCGGCGCGGAAGAAACCCTTGCCGCGCTTCCCGCGCGCGGTGGGCCTGGTCACCTCGGCCACCGGTGCGGCGCTGCAGGACATGCTGAACATCTTCACCCGCCGCGCGCCGTTCCTGCGCCTGCTGGTGCACCCCGTGCGCGTGCAGGGAATAGGCGCGGCGGCGGAAATCGCCGCGGCGGTGGAATCCTTCAACGCGTGGCGCGCCGCCGGCCGGGCGGATCTCGCGGTGGACGTGATCGTGGTGGGGCGCGGCGGCGGCTCGCTGGAAGACCTGTGGGAGTTCAACGAGGAGATCGTGGCGCGTGCCGTGGCTGCGAGCGCGCTGCCGGTCGTGTCGGCCGTGGGGCACGAGATTGATTTCACCATCTGCGACTTCGCCGCCGACTTGCGCGCGCCCACGCCCAGCGCCGCGGCCGAGCTGATCGCGCCGGATGCCGCCGAGCTGCTCGCCCGGCTCCGGGCACAGAGCGATTTCCTTCGCCGCGCGCTCCGCGATTGGGTGGAGCGCGCGCGCGACCAGTTGGAATACCTTGGCCGCGGCGAGCTGCACCGCGCGCCGCGCCGTCGGCTGGAGGAGGAGCAGCAGCGGCTCGATGGCCTGGCCGAGGAGCTTCACCGGGGCGTGCGCGCGCGGCTTGACGCGGAGGCGCAGCGCCTCGCACGCTTGTCCGCCGCGGTGCAGCCGCACACGCTGGCGGCGCGGCTGGAGGCGGCGCGGCACGCGCTCGACTCCCTCCGGGAGCGCCTTCGCACGCGACCCGCCCAACGCCTGTCCGACGCGCGCGCGGCGCTGCGCCGGGCCGATGACCTCCTGCGCGTGCTCGGCCCGCGCGCCACGCTGGATCGTGGCTGGACCTTCACCACCGACGCCGCCGGCGAACCCGTGCGCGGCGTGGCCGAGGTGCGCGCGGGCATGATCCTGGTCACGCACTTCGCGGACGGCGAGGCGCGCTCGGTGGCGACGGGGAAGGAATGACAAGGAGAACCACGGGGGCTGCCCCAGCCTCGCATCTCCTCGACCGGTTTGCGGAAGGCCAGGCGCGCTTTGGAGTGCGGTGGCTTGCCACCGCTTTCAACACGCGCTGCCACCAAATCGGCCCGACCGAAAATAGTCCGCGACCTCGGCCCTCAGCGTTGCCGTGTTGAGAGGGGTGGCAGCCACCGCACTCCAAAACGCGGCGCCTCGGCGCGGGGATCGCGGCTTGCGGAAGGCGGCGCCCCCGCCTCCAATGGGTGGCCGCCATGCGTCTTCCCGCCGTGCTCCTCGCGCTCCTCGCCGCGACCGCCTCGCCCGCCCAGGAGCCGGCGCCGAACGTGGCCGAGGCCGGATTGAAGGAAGTGGCGATCGGCGAGCTTTCCTCGCCGAGCCCCAACGCCCCCGGCCAAGCCGCGCTCGCCGTGCGGCGCGAGGCGTGGAAGCACGCGGAAACCGAGAACTTCATCTACCACTTCCGCGACCCGGCCGCGGCCAAGCAGGTGGCCATCGAGGCGGAGTTCTACTTCCGCGTGATCGCGCGCGACCTCCGCAAGGCCGGCGAGCGCGGCTCCGGCAAGGCGCGCATCTTCATTTTCGACGGGCCAGGCGACTGGGACGCCTTCCGCCGCGCCGTGAAGCTCGACCCGTGGACCGGCGGCGCCTACGTGGGCAACGAGCTCTTCGTGAAGCGCGAAGGCGACAAGTTTCAGGGCGCCTCGCTCGGCCACGAGGTCGCGCACCTCGTGCTGCACCGCTTCTTCGGCGACCGCATCCCCCTGTGGCTCAACGAGGGCTACGCCGAGCACATCTCGCGCGTGCTCTACGCGGCCTTCTACCGCGCGCGCGGCTACCGCGCCAAGCCGCGATTCGCGGTGCTCACGGCGGAGGACTTCCTGCCGCTCGAGCGGCTGGCCTCGGCCACATCCTACCCGACGGCGGAGCGCGAGGTGCTCGCGTTCTACATCGAGGCGCAGAAGCTTGTCTCCTACCTCAAGGCCCAGAGCGCGGACCAGTTCGCGCAGTTTCTGGCCGAGGGCGCGCGCGGCTCCTCGTTCGACTCCGCGCTGAACTCGGCCTTCGGCGGGCGCTTCAACTCGCGGAGCGACTTGGAAACGCAGTTCAAGGTCGAGGCACTGAAGAAGACGGAGGGGGAGTAGGGAGAGGGAGAAGTGAAAAGTGGCAGCAACCGCGGCCTGCAGGAGGCGCGTGCCCGAGCAAAGAAAAAGCCCCGCTTCCCCACTTCTCACTTCTCACCTTTCACTTCTCACGTTTCCTCGCCCATGCCTGATCCCGCCGCGCTCCCTTTCCTCGGCCTCCGCACCGCGATCTACCGCGCGCCGGACCTCGCCCTCGCCAAGAAATGGTATGCGACGGCGTTGGGCATCGAGCCGTATTTCGACGAACCGTTCTACGTCGGCTTCTCCGTCGGCGGCTTCGAGTTGGGCCTGGACCCGGACCCCGACGCCGCGCCGGCCGGGCCGGGAAGCGTGACGGCGTATTGGGGCGTGGCCGAGGCGGACGCAACCTTCGCGCGGCTCCTCGCCCTGGGCGCGCGCGAGCATTCGGCCGTGCGTGAGGTGGGCAGCGGCATCAAGGTGGCCGCCGTGCTCGACCCTTTCGGCAACGTGCTTGCGATCATCGAGAACCCCCACTTCGGCAAGCCGGTCGCGGAAGGCACGCCCGGCTGAAAGCGGGTTCGCCGGGTCGAGGTGTTTTCTCTGGCTCAGCGGGCGTAAGGGGGGACGTCCGTCCGTCCACCAGAAGCGGACCCGGCCTCCACTCTCTGGGAGGCCACCTCCGCACCTTCTCGTGAGAACCCTCCGAGGTTCTCACGAGCACCTTCCGGGGTCCTCGCGAGGACCCTCCGAGGTCCTCACGACCACCCTCCGGGGTCCTCACGAGCACCTCCGAAGGTCCTCGCGAGAACCCTCCCGACTCCTCACGAGCAGTTCGAAGGTGCTCACGAGGACTTTCCAAGTCCTCACGAGGAGTTCGCGAGTCCTCGTGAGGACCCTCCGAGGTTCTCACGAGCACCTCGCGACTCCTCGTGAGCACCCAAGAGGGTCCTCGTGAGGAGTCGGGAAGTCCTCACGACCACCTCCAAGGTCCTCGTGAGGACTCTGGCAACCTCTCGCGACCAATCCCGAGGTCCTCATGAGAAGCCCGAAATTGCCCTGAGCAGGCTTCGGACGGAGGGGGAAAAATGCGCTGAATCCCGTTGGAAGCGTGGCCGGCCGAGAGGGGAAGGCATTGCTTCTTCTGGAAGCAAGCGCGGCGGCCTGCCTCGCTTGCCTGTGGCAGACTTTGGCAAGCCTGGGCTGGTGCGAGATTCGAGGGCGACACCGAAGGGCATCCCGGTGGCCGTGGCCAAGAGGACTTCCTCAGCGGCTCTTCGCCGTCTGGTCCTGCACGTAATCGCTCACGTTGCGGGCGAGCGTGGCGAACTCGGAGGGGATCATGATCACGGTGGTCGTGTTGTTCTCCGCGCCGACCTCGGAGATCATCTGCATGCGGCGCAGCTCCAGCGCCACGGGATTGGAGGCCATTTGGCGCGCGGCCTGGGCGAGCTTCTCGGAAGCCTCCAGCTCGGCCTCGGCCTTGATGATGCGGGCGCGCTTCTCGCGGATGGCCTCGGCCTGCATGGCCATCACCTGCTGCATGGCCTCGGGCAGTTCCACGTCCTTCATCTCGAAGCGTTCCACTTCCATGCCCCAGCCGGTGGTGGAGGGGGCGATGCCTTCGCGGAGCAGGTCGTTGATCTTGTCGCGCTCCTGCAGGATCTCGTCGAGGTCGTGCTGGCCGATGATGTTGCGCAGGCTGGTCAGCGCGAGCTGATACACGGCGGCCTGGGAGTTAAGCACCGCGATCACGGACTTGGCCGCGTCGGTGACGCGATACCACAGCACGGCGTTGACCTTCACCGTGACGCTGTCGCGGGTGATCGTCTCCTGTTGCTCGGCGGAGATCACGTTGGTGCGGATGTCCACGATGACGGCGCGCTCAATGCCGAGCGGCACGATCCAAAACAGGCCGGGCCCCCGCATCCCCGCGAAACGGCCGATGCGGAAGACCACGCCGCGCTGGTATTCCTGCGCCACCCGCAGGCCGGACAAAAGAACCACCCCGATGGCAACCCACCAAACCCACGACGGAACCGCCGAGAGAACGCTGGACATAAGTGACCAAACCATCGCCCAACGGCCCGAAAGTCCACTCGGGCGCCAAGGTCATGCGCCTCGCATGGCCTCGGAAAGGCCGGCTTGTCTGCCTTCAGGGACTTTTCTGGAAGCCGTTGGAGCCAAAACCGAGGGTCACCGCTCCCGTGTCATATGACGCCCCCTCATGCGGGATAGGTCACCCGGCCCTTGTCGTCGAAGGAGAGGTGACCCATCTCGACCAGCCGGCCAATCACCTCGGCGAGCAGGTCGGCGGAGGGCTTCACCGGGGGCAGCGCGGCGAGCGAGGATTCCAGGCGGCGGCGCGTCTTCGGGCGGCCGTTCGGACCTGCCCTCTCGAGGCGGCGCACCGACAGCGTCAGCAACTCGGCGATGGAATCCGTCTGGGGCACGGCCGCGGGCTCAGGGGCAGGCGCGGGAGCGTCCGCCGTGGCGCGGCGCCGAATCCGGCGGGCGGTGGCCTTCGGCGCGGCCGTGGCCTTGGACGCTGCCGTGGTCTTTGGCGCGGTCGGCGCTGGGGCGAAGAACGGCTCCTCCGGGGCTGGGTTTGGGGCGGAGACGAAGCCCTCGGCAAGAGGCAACGCGGAAGCGGCGGGCAAGTCCGGCGTGCGCCGGGCGTGATGGCCCATTTCCTCGAGGTGGACGATGAGCGGGTCGAAGCCGCGGTCGCGCGAGACGAGGTGGAAGGCCGCGCCGGGGTGCGCCGCGGCGAGGCGGCCGGCGTAGAAGGCGAGGTGGAAGTCGAGTGCGTTGCGGCCGGAGCCCGAGATGGCCACGAATCGCGTCAGGCGCTTGCTGGCGACGACGGCCTCCACGAGGTCGAACGGCAGGCGGTTCTTTTGCTGCTGGCCCACGAAGATCCACAGTTCCACGTCGCGCCCGGCCAGCCGGCCGAAGTCGGAGGGCTGCACGTTCTCGTAGTCCACGAGGATGAAGTGGCGGACGTCGGCGGGTGGGGCGGATGAATGGGCCACGGAGGCACGGAGAGCACGGAGCAGGCGGAAAGGGAAGCTTTGCCGTCATCCTGTCCGTCCCATGGGTCCTATTCGTCCCATCGGTTGACGCCGCGTCCTCACGCAGGCACGGCTGCCTCGTGGACCATCCCTCGCGTGAAATCGCCGCGGCCCGCGCCACGCGCTTCGGCGGTGTGGAGCGGCTGCTCGGGCGTGGTGCGCTCGCGCGGCTCGGTGCCGCGCGCGTCGCGGTGATCGGTCTGGGCGGGGTTGGCTCCTGGGCGGTTGAGGGGCTCGCGCGCTCGGGCGTCGGCGCGCTCACGCTCGTGGACCTGGATGACATCTGCCTGACGAACACGAACCGCCAGCTCCCGGCGCTGGAGGGCAATTACGGCCGGCCCAAGGCGGACGTCCTCGCCGAGCGGGCGCGCCTCATCTCGCCGGGCATCGCCGTGGAGACCGTGGCGGACTACGTCACGGCCGAGAACGCGGAGACCATCCTCGCGTCAGGCTTCGACTTCGTGGTGGAGGCCGTGGACCGGCGCTCGCACAAGTGCGCCGTGATCGTGGCGGCGCGCTCTCATGGCATCCCGGTCCTCACGGTGGGCTCGGCCGGCGGCCGGCGCGACGGCACCGCGATCCGCGTGAGCGACCTCGCCGCCTCCGAGAGCGACGAGATGCTGCGCCAAGTGCGCAAGAAGCTGCGCCAGTCCTTCGGCTTCCCGCGCGGGGCGGGCGGGCAATTCGGCGTGCCGTGCGTGTGGTCAGCCGAAGCGCCGGTCTATCCATGGACCGACGGCCGCGTGTGCGCCCAGCCGGAGCCGGGCAGCCCGCTGCGGTTGGACTGCGCGAGCGGCTTCGGCACCGCCGTTTGGGTAACGGCCGCGATGGGCCTCGCGGCGGCCGGCGAGGTGGTGCGACGGCTGGCTGCGCTCTAAGTGAATGCGGAAAAGAATCTCGGTGCGTCGTTCTGCGACACGGATGGCGATGCTGAGATATTTGTCCGCACCTGTTCAGAGGCGGTGCGTCCGCCGCGCCGACAGCGCCACCTCTAAAACAAAAACCGGGGCAGCGGTTTGTGAACCGCCGCCCCGGTGTCCTATGTCTTCCGTCAAACCCAGCAACCGCAGTCGCAGGCAGAATACGAAAGAAATTCAGCGCCTTGCCCGCTCAGCGGGCAGAGTTTGCCGTGTTGGTCACGCCGCGGCCGACGGCGTTAACATCTTGGCCGGCGCCAGCCATGGTGTTGCAGGCGGTCTGGGCCAAGGCGGCAAGCGCGAGGATCAGGGCGGCAAGGATGCGAGGGGTTTTCATGTCTGGTTCTGGATAGACGTGATGAATGGCAACGGAATCAGCGACCGGTGGCAGCGTTGGTCACGCCGCGGCCGACGGCCGAAACGTCGCGACCGGCGCCGGCCGTCGTGTTGCAGGCAGTTTGAGCGAGGGTAGCGAGCGCGAGGGTCAGGGCAGCAAGGAGGCGGGCGGTCTTCATGTCTGGGTTTGGGTCTGGGTTTTGGTTGGGAGAGCTTTGGCACTCAGCGACCGGTAGCGACACCGGTCACGCCGCGGCCGACGGCCGAAACGTCGCGGCCGGCGCCAGCCGTCGTGTTGCAGGCGGTCTGCGCCAGCGCGGCGAGCGCGAGGGCGAGAATGCCAAGCACGCGCAATCCGTTGCGGATCGCACCAGCGGGCGGGATGGACGGATAAAGATCGGAAATGGTCGAGGTCATGGCGGTCTGGAATTTCAGGTTTGGGCTCTGGACCGGCACGCGCCGGCATTCGGCAGAACTCCATGCAGGGCGCATGCCCACTTGTCCTGTCGGCCTTCGCTTCTGGGAAACGGGTTTTCCGAAGCCAGCGGCGTTGGTTTTCTTCTGGCGCGAAGAGCGTTTTGCACGGAGCGAGATTTTCGCTCCGGGCATTGTGCAAAACGTCTTGCGCCGGCTGAGCCCCCAACCGCCAAGCCAAACGCTCAGCCGCGCTTCTCGGCGAGACCAAACTTCGCCGCCGCGGGACCATCGCCCACCTCGTGGCGGACACCGGCGCGGTTGGCGGCGAGATGGGTGAGGACGTGATACACGTCCTCGGCGTCGGCCCCGATGCGGCGGGCGATTTCTTCCGCGCTGGCCGTCTCGCCGCGGTGCTTCTCCAAGTCGGCGCTGACGTCGGCCTGGAGCTTGAGCAGGCGCGTGGCGGCCTTCTTGCCGGCCTCGACGCCGGGCTGGTGGTAGGCGTTGATCCCGACGAGCGAGCCGTAGTAGCCGACCGCGCGCTCGTAGAGGGCGATCAACGCACCGACCGTGGTGGGCGAGACCTCGGGCAGCGAGAGCGTGATGGTGTCGCGCTCGTTCTCGTAGAGCGCCGTGCGCGTGCCGCGCAGGAAGCCCTGGAGGTAGTCGCCGCTCGCCACGCCCGGCTCCACCTCGATGCCCGCGCCGCTCCGGGCGCGCCGAACCTCGATGAGGGTGGCGAAGAAGTTGTTCACGCCGTCGCGGAGCTGCTGCACGTAGGCGTGCTGGTCGGTGGAGCCCTTGTTGCCGTAAACGGCGATGCCCTGGTGGACGACCTTGCCCTCAAGGTCGCGCTCCTTGCCGAGCGATTCCATCACGAGCTGCTGGAGATACTTGGAGAAGAGCGTGAGGCGGTCCTTGTAGGGCAGGACGACCATGTCCTTCGCGCCGCGGCCGCCGCCGGCGAAATGCCACATGAGGGCGAGCATCATGGCGCCGTTCTTCGGCGCGTCCGGCGTGCGCGTGTGGGCATCCATCGTCTTCGCGCCGGCGAGCAGCGCATCGAAGTCCACGCCTTGCAGCGCCATCGGCAGCAGGCCCACCGCGCTCATCACGCTGGTGCGGCCGCCCACCCAGTCATACATCGGGAAGCGCGCCAGCCAGCCTTGGGCGATGGCGTGCTTGTCCAGCTCGGAGCCGTCGCCGGTGACGGCCACCGCGAAGGCGGGGAATTTCAGCCCCGCGCGCTCGTAGGCGGCGGCGGCCTCGAGCATGCCGTTGCGCGTTTCCTTGGTGCCGCCGGACTTGGAGATGACCACGGTGAGCGTCTCTCCGAGCTTGCCGGTAAGCTGCGCGCCGAGGACGCGGTCGAAGCCCGCGGGGTCCGTGTTGTCGAGGAAGTGCGGGATCATCTTGTCGGCCCCGTCCTGGCCGAGGGCGTCGGCGATGAACTGCGGTCCGAGCGCGGAGCCGCCGATGCCGATCACGAGCACGCGCTTGAACTTCCCGCCGCCGGGCGGGGCGATCTTGCCGGAATGAACGCCCTCGACGAACTCGCGGATCTTCGCGTTGGTCTTCTCGACGGCGTCGCGCTCGGCCGGCGCGGGGGCGAGGGCCGCGTCGCGCAGCCAGTAGTGGCCGACCATGCGCTTCTCGTCGGGATTCGCGATGCCGCCGGCCTCCAGGTCGCGCATCGCCGCGAAGGCGCGCTGGGCCGGTTCGGCCATGCGATCCAGGAAGTCATCCGGAAAGCGCATCCGGCTCACGTCGAGCGTGATCCCGGTGGTGCCGAGGGTCAGGAAATGCTTTTGAAAACGCTGCCAGAGCTGCGCGGGGGACGGGGCGGGGTCGGTGGACATGGGCGGAGGATAAGGAGAGGAAGGGCCGCTTGGGAATCGAAAAGGCAGCCGGCGGTAGGGAAAGGTGAGAGGTGAGAAGTGAGCGGTGAGAAGTGGGGGGCGAACGCAACAAAACGGTGCCGCGTCGGCCGACCTACGGAACCGCCTTGGGGCGCCGCGTCCATCCAGGTCGGGCGCCTCGGGCCACTTCTCACCTCTCACCGATCACTTCTCACTTTGCCCCCGCAGCCAAGCCAGGGCGTCCTCGCGGCCAGCAAAGCCGCCTTCGAGCTGCCGGTTCAGCGCGGCTTCCAGCACCTCCTTGAACTTGGGCCCCGGCTTCCAGCCGAGCGCGATGAGGTCGCCGCCGTTCACGAGGGGCGTGGGGATCAGCGGCGCGTTGGCGAATTCCTCCTCCTTGGCGAGCAGGAAGGCGTGGTTGTCGAGCATCGCGTGCGAGCCGAGGCAATCGGCGCGGTGCAGCGCGAGCTCGTCCCCGAAGCCAGGCCGCGCCATGAAGCGCTTGAGCTTCGCGGTGCGCATGCGCGGCACGTCCTTGAAGGCCATGTGCATCCGCACGGCCTCCACGGTGCGCTCGATCTCCTCGTTGGAGAAGCGCAGCCGCCGCATCACGCGCTCGGCCATGATCGCGCCGACGTGCTCGTGACCGGAGAAGCGGATGCGGCCGTCCTCCTCGGGATGCACCGTCATCGTGCCGGGCTTGCCGATGTCGTGGAGCAGCGCGCCGAAGGCCAGCGGCACGCTCACTTTCTCCGGCGGCAGGTGCGAGAGGACGAGGCGCGTGTGGACGAAGACGTCGCCCTCGGGGTGAAACTGCGGCGGCTGCTCCACGCCCTTGAGCGTTTCCAATTCGGGCAGGACCTCGCGCATGAGGCCGGAGCGGTCGAGCCAGTCCCATCCGGCGACGCGCGTGGGCGCGGTGAAGATGCGCACCAATTCTTCGCGGATGCGCTCGGGCGATACCACGCGGATCTCTGGCGCCACCGCCTGGATGGCGGACAGCGTGGCTGGCTCGATCTCGAAGCCCAGCCGCGCCGCGAAGCGCACCGCGCGCAGCAGACGCAGGCGGTCCTCCGCGAAGCGCGCCGCCGGGTCGCCGATGGCGCGGATGACCTTCGCGTCGAGATCCGCCCGGCCCCCGACGAAGTCGAGCACGCGCCCCCGACCCTCATCCGCCAGCGGGTCGAGGAACATTCCGTTCACGGTGAAGTCGCGCCGGGCGGCGTCCTCCTCGGCCGTGGTGAAATGGACGCTCTCCGGGCGCCGGCCGTCGAGGTAGGTGCCATCCGCGCGGAAAGTGGCGACTTCCAATTGCTGCCCCGCCTCCTTTACGAGGATCACGCCGAAGTGCGCGCCCACCGCCTCGTGGCGCGGAAACAGCGCCTGCACCTGCTCTGGGTGGGCATCCGTGGCGATGTCATAATCCTTGGGCTCACCGCCCAGGAGAGCGTCCCGCACGCAGCCGCCAGCGTAGTAGGCCGTGTGTCCCCCGGCGCGGAGCCGCTCCACCACCCGGCGGGCGACGGATTCAAGGGCGAGGACGGGGGGCATCGCGGGATGATAACGCCCTCCACCCAGAAGGCGCGGCCCGTCCGCAAAAAAATTCCAACGAGCTTTGAACGTCGGCCTTTGGCGCTGGTCGAATGTATCAGGTTAAGGTGATTCGGGTCCGCGCACGCTGGTTCGTGAGATTCCTCAGCGTGCGCGGCCCGAAATTTTTTTGCCCGAAACTTTCCGGGCAAGCCCGCATCTGGAGATCGGGAGCCCGCGGCCCGGAACCGGCTGGCCGGGGAAATGGAAAAAGGCGGCCCCACCCCACGGGCGAGGCCGCCTTCGAAAGCAGCAAAGATCACTTCGCCTTCACGAACTTGTTCCACTTTTCCAAGTTGGCGGACTGCTGGGCAAAGAGGGCGCCGGTGGGATCCTTGACCTCGACGGAGAGGATCTTGTCACCGTTGGAAAGACCCTGCACCACGTCCAGGCCCTTCGTAACTTGGCCGAAGATGGTGTGCCGGTCGTTGAGATGGGTGGGGATGCGATCCGAGTTGGTGATGAAGAATTGCGAGCCGTTGGTGCCCGGGCCGGAGTTGGCCATGGCGAGCTGGCCGGGCTTGTCGAAGCGCAGTTCGGGCCGGAATTCATCCTCGAACTTGTAGCCGGGGCCACCGGTGCCGCGCCCGTCCGGATCGCCGCCTTGCGCCATGAAGTCGGGGATCACGCGATGGAAGGTCAGGCCGTTGTAGAACTTCTTCTCCGCAAGGTTCAGGAACGAGGCGGCCGTGACGGGCACCTTGGAGGCAAAAATCGTCACTTCGATGTCGCCCTTGCTCGTCTTCATGACGACGCGGATGTCCTGCACCGCGGCCGCCGCCGGCGAAGTGGCCGTGCCCGTGGGCGAAGCGGCCGGCGTGGCCCCTGGGGGAGGCGTGGGCGTCTGACCGGGTGAGCGGGAAAAGAAGGAGAAGAGCGACATGGTGACAAGGAGGGTGCGAATAGGGAAACGCATAGGTGGGAAAAGCTTCAAGCTTCGAGTGCCAAGCTTCAAGGAAGGGGGAAGTCACAAGGTGGAAAGACCGGCGTCCGCGTCATCCTTTCGTCTTTTCCCTCCTTTCCGTCCTTCCTTGAAGCTTGAGGCTTGAAGCTCGAAGCTTCCCTCCCCATGCCCCGCCGCGCCCACTCGAAGAACTCCAAGACCGTCGTTGCCGCCATCCAGATGCGCATGGTCGAAGACCCGGACAAGAACCAGCGCGCCGCCGAGAAGCACTTCCGCGACGCCGCCAAGCAGGGCGCCAACGTCGTCTGCCTCCCCGAGCTCTACCGCTCTCTCTACTTCTGCCAGGAAGAGGACCACAAATATTTCGCGCTCGCCGACACCATCCCCGGCCCCACCACCAAGCGCCTCGGCAAGCTCGCCAAGGAACTCGACATCGTCCTCGTCGCCTCCCTCTTCGAGCGCCGCGCGGCCGGCCTCTACCACAACACCGCCGTCATCTTCGACGCCACCGGCGCCATGCTCGGCCGCTACCGCAAGATGCACATCCCGGATGACCCCCTCTTCTACGAGAAATTCTACTTCACCCCCGGCGACCTCGGCTTCCGCTCCTGGTCCACCGAGCGCGGCCCCATCGGCGTCTGCGTCTGTTGGGACCAATGGTTCCCCGAGTCCGCCCGCCTCACCGCCATGGCCGGCGCGGAAACACTCTTCTTCCCCACCGCCATCGGCTGGCACCCCGGCGAAAAGGACCAATACGGCCACGCCCAGCATGGGTCCTGGGAAACGATCCAGCGCGGCCACGCCATCGCCAATGGCTGCTACGTCGTCGTCCCCAACCGCGTCGGCCACGAGAACCCGGCCGGCGGCGCCGGCATCCAGTTTTGGGGCCAATCCTTCATCGCCGACCCCAGCGGCACCCTCATCGCCAAGGCCGGCTCCGACGACGAGGAAATCCTCCTCGCCGAGATCGAGCCCCGCCGCGTCGAGGAACAGCGCACCCACTGGCCCTTCCTGCGCGACCGCCGCATCGACGCCTACGCCGGCCTCACGCAGCGGCTGACAGACTGAGCCGCGCGGGACGCGCGGAAACTCGAAACTCGAAGTTCGAAACTCGAAACAAGCGCCGAAAAGAACGGCAAGCGCCGAAAGCCTTCCCCAGCCGCGCGCGATGCGGCTTTCGGGGCTTCCTCCTTCCGGAGCTTGTTTCGAGTTTCGGACTTCGAGTTTCGAGTTTCTCGCCGCGGTCTAGAACAACTCGCCCTGCGCTTTCAGCTTCGGAGCGGCGGGCTTCGGGGCCTCGCCGGCGAGGAGGGCGGAGAAGGCGGCCTCGTCGAGCACGGGCACGCCGAGCGCGCGGGCCTCCTCGAGTTTGGTGCCGGCGCCGGGGCCGGCCACCACGCAGTCGGTGCGGCGGCTCACGCTGCCGCTCACGTTGCCGCCGCGGGCGCGGATCTTCTCGGCGGCCTCGGGGCGGGTCATCGTTTCCAGCGAGCCGGTGAGCACGAAGGTCTTGCCGGCGAAGGGGTTGTCCTCGGCCTTGTCCGCGCCGCCGCCGGCCTTGCGGCCGCCGCGGGGGTGAATGCCGAGCGCCTTCAAACGCGCGAGCACCTCGCGGCCGGTCTCGCCGGCGAACCATCGCTCCACGGCGGCCGCGGCGGAGGGGCCGACGATCACCACGACGTCCACGTCGCCCGCGTCCTTGCGCTTGGCGGGCTGGGCGAAGCCAGAGTCGAGGAGGCGGCGGCCGGCGGCGGCGCCCTCGGCGAGGAGGCGCTCTTGCTCCGTCTTGAGCGCGGATTTTTCGAGGTCGGTCTTGCCGGCGTGATGGCGGGCGCGCGGGTTCGAGGCGTGGGCTTCCTCGCGGCGCTGGTGCAGGACGAGCACGTCGCGCAGGAGCTTGGATTCCGCCAAGTCCTCCAGCGAGGAATGAAAGCGCGCCAAGTCGTGCGCGGTTTCCTCGCCGATGTCGGGGATGGCCAGCGCGTGGATCCAGCGGCCGAGTGGCATCGTGCGCGAGCGCTCCACGGCGGCGAGCAGGCGGGCGGTGTGCTTCTCGCCGAAGACGCGCGGCTCCTCTTCGGAGCCGAGGTTGAGCGCGGCGAGCTGGGCGGCGTCGAGGTTGAATAGATCGAGCGGATGGCGCGCCAAGCCGGAGGCGAGGAGCTTCTCGGCGACGATCCAGCCGAGCCCTTCCAAATCGAGCGCGGTGCGCGCGGCGAAGTGCGTGAGCCAGCGCACGCGCTGGGCGGGGCAGGCGAGGTTTTCGCAGCGCCACACGGCCTCGTCGGGGTCGCGCCGCACGGGGGCGCCGCACGCGGGGCACTTGCCGCCGAGGTGCGCGGCGAAATCGAAGGGCTGGGAGTCGGCGGGGCGCTTCTCCTCGACGACGCGGATCACGGCGGGAATGACCTCGCCGGCCTTCTCGATGAGCACGGCGTCGCCGAGGCGGATGTCCTTGCGGCGGATCTCGTCCTCGTTGTGCAGCGTGGCGCGCGCAATGGTGGAGCCGCGCAGCAGCACCGGCTCCAGCTCGGCCACGGGCGTGAGCACGCCGGTGCGGCCCACCTGCACGGTGATTTCGCGCAGGCGCGTTTCGGCCTGGGCGGCGGCGTATTTCCAGGCCTTCGCCCAGCGCGGGAAGCGGGAGGTGAAGCCGGCGCGCTCGCGCAGGGCGATGTCGTCGAGCTTCACCACGGCGCCGTCGGTCTCGAAGCCGAAGTCGAGGCGCGTGTGCTCCAGCGCGTTGATGATCGCGAGGACTTCCTCGGGCGTCTCGCCGCGCTTCGTGAACGCAGGCGTGGGCAGGCCGAAGCCGCGCAGCCATTCGAGCATCGCCGCCTGCGTGGCCGGCATCTTGGCGTCTTCGCTCACCTCGCCGAGACCGTAGAGGACGATGCGCAGCGGGCGCTTGGCGGTGATCGCGGGATCGAGCTGCTTGAGCGAGCCGGCGGCGGCGTTGCGCGGGTTGGCGAAGGGTTCCTCGCCGGCGGCGCGCATCTCGTCGCACAGCTTTTGGAAGGGCTTGTCCGGCAGATACACCTCGCCGCGCGCCTCCAGCACGGCGGGCGGCTGGCCGTGCAGCGCGAGCGGCACGCCGCGGATCGTGCGCAGGTTGGCGGTGATGTCGTCGCCGGTCTCGCCGTCGCCGCGCGTGGCGCCGAGGACGAACTTTCCGTTTTCCCAGCGCAGCGACACGGCCACGCCGTCGATCTTCGGCTCCACGAGCCACGCGAGCTTCTCGCCGGGCAGGCGGCGCGTCACGGAGTCGATCCAGGATTGGAGTCCATCGAGGCCTTCCTTGGCGAAGAGGTTGTCGAGCGAGAGCATCGGCACGGCGTGGCGCACCGGGCGGAAGCCTTCGGTCGCGCGACCGCCGACGCGCTGCGTGGGGGAGTCGGGCGTGACCAACTCGGGATCCTTTTCCTCCAGATCCCTGAGCTCGCGCAGGAGGGCGTCGTATTCGGCGTCGGTGACCGTGGGGCGGTTTTCGACGTAGTAACGGTGGTCGTGCGCGAGAACCTCCTCGCGGAGACGGGCGGCACGCTGGGCGGGGGACATGGGGAGAGAAGGTTTAAGCTTCAAGCATCAAGCTTCAAGGAAGGTGGAAGGCCGAAAGAATGAAAGGCACACCGAAGCGTTTTTGCCTTGCCTGCCCCTTCTTCCTTTCGGCCCTTCCTTGAAGCTTGAAGCTTGAGGCTTAGAACTTCCCTCCCCATGTGGACCGGCCGCTTCCAAGAACCCACGCACGATCTCCTGCGCCGATATTCCGAGTCGGTGTCCTTCGACCGCCGCCTGTGGCGGCATGACCTCCAAGGCTCCCGCGCGCACGCCGCGGCCCTGCGCGCGGCCGGCTTCCTCACGGCGGCCGAGGAGCGCGCGATCAACCAGGGCATGGACGAGATCACGGCCGACATCGAGGCCGGTCGCTTCGAGTGGCGCGAGGACCTGGAGGACGTCCACATGAACCTGGAGGCCGAGCTGACCCGCCGCATCGGGGCGCCGGGAGCGAAGCTCCACACCGCCCGCTCGCGCAATGACCAGGTGGCTCTCGACCTCCGCCTGTGGCTGCGGGACGAATGCGCGGCCGCCCAAGACGCCGTGCGCGGGCTCCAGACGGCGCTCGTCGGCCTCGCCGGCCGGCATCCCGATGCGGTGATGCCCGGCTACACGCACCTCCAGCGCGCGCAGCCGGTCCTTTTCGCGCACCACCTTCTCGCCTACGTCGAGATGCTCGAGCGCGACCACGATCGCCTCGGCGAGTGCTCCCGCCGCCTCGACGTGATGCCGCTCGGCTCCGGGGCCATCGCCGGCTCCACGCTCGTGCTCGACCGTCGCCTCGTCGCCAAGCGCCTCGGCTTCGCCCGCGTGAGCGCCAACTCGATGGACGCGGTCAGCGACCGCGACTTCGCCTGCGACTTCCTCTACGCCGCCGCGATGATCGGGATGCACCTCTCCCGCCTCTCGGAGGACGTAATCCTGTGGGCGACGAGCGAGTTTGGGTTCCTCAAGCTGAGCGACGCCTTCACCACCGGTTCCTCGCTGATGCCGCAGAAGAAGAACCCCGACGTGGCCGAATTGACCCGCGGCAAGACCGGCCGGCTCTACGGTGACCTCTTCGCCGTGCTCACCACGCTCAAGGGCCTGCCGATGACCTACAACCGTGACCTGCAGGAAGACAAGGAGCGCGTGTTCGACGCCGCCGACACGGTGCGCGCGGCCCTTCAAGTCTTCGCCGCGATGCTCGGGGAGGCTCGCGCCAACGAAGCGCGCATGGCCGCCGCCGCTGCCGACCCGCTGCTGCTCGCCACGGACCTCGCCGATCATCTCGTGCGCGCCGGCGTGCCCTTCCGGCAGGCCCACGAGATCACCGGCCGCCTCGTGGCGCGCGCGGAGAAACTCAAGACTCCGCTCGACCGCCTGCCGGATGAGGAATGGCCCGCCGCGCACGCCTCGCTCGATGCGGTCTCGGCGCGCAAGCTCTTCTCCGTGCCGCGCTCCCTCGCCGCCCGCCGCGCGCCCGGCGCGCCCTCGCCCGCGAACGTGCGCCGAGAACTGGTGAAATGGCAGGCTCGCCTCAAGCAGAAAACGCGGAGGTAGCATCCCCCTTCTGGTCAACCCGGGAGGCTCCGCCCCTGTCCAAGTGGCTGAGCCCGATGGCTCACGAGCTTCTGCGCGGCCCCCATGGACCAGGCGAATGCCCTCCCCAGCCATGCGCTTGGCGTTTCGTGCCAGGCGGATGACCCCTTCCTGCCCTGCGCCTGACCGGGTAGTGCCATGCGTCTGACTAATTGACCCATGCGCCTGACCCGGCGGGTCAGGCGAATGCCAAACCAAGCCCTGCGCCTGACCTCCGAGGGTCAGGCGCTTGGCTCGTCGTGCCATGCACTTGGCACAACGAGGCCTGCGCATGACCCCAAGGGGTCCTGCGCAGGGCTTGGAAGGTCATGCGCAGGACCAAATGTCCCATGCGCATGACCTCACCGGGTCATGCGCAAGGCATGGAAGGTCATGCGCCTGGCCTCGGGAGCCACTCGCATGACCGCACCCGGCCATGCGCAGGACCCAACCGGGTCATGCGCATGACCTACCTGGGCCTTGCACAGGGGTAGCTGGGGTCAGGCGAAGGACCGCCCCCTGCCATGGGCATGACCCGAATGCCTCATGCGAATGACCCGTCCAGGCCAAGTCTGGTTCACTCACAACCCAACCTCAGGCCCGCCGCCGACTTCCTCCTGGGAGCGGCGGCGAAACCCGAAGTTGCAAGGCTGACGCCCGTCCAGGACGAATGATGCGGAGCGAAGAGCGGGCCGCGCTCTGATCGTCCCAGCCGGCAACCTTGGTGAGCACCCGCCAGTCGCGGCTAGACCATTTCGATCCAGGTAGTCGCCTTTGGTCACGGCAGCTTACGCGAGGGCACCGACGTGTTGGAGTGCGGTGGCAAGCCTAAGCGCGACACCGCCTTGGCACGAAGGCGCGGCTATGGAATCGAAAGCGGTGTCGCGCTTAGGCTTGCCACCGCACTCCACCTTGCGTCCGACCTTCCGCAAACCGCCGCCCGCGAGCGCGACAAGTCGGATCGGAAATGCTCTAGAAGAAGCCCTCGCTCAACGCACCGGCCGGCCGGTGGACTGGAGGCTGTTAAAATTCTCGAGGAAACCGGCTTCAAGGGGGGTGCCGTCCGCCTTGCGCGTGATGGCCAGGAACTGGTCCCGCGCGATGCCGCCGTCGCGCGGGTCCTTGATCACCGGGCAGATCGCGTAACGCAGCGGGTCGCTCGGCGGCCGGTTGGTCTGGGTGACGTAGCCGTTCTGGGTCAGGTTCTCGATGTCGCTCGCGGAGTTGAGGATCGGCGTGCCGTCGAGGTCGCGCCCGTTCTTCTTTGCCAGGTCGTTGAGGACCTTGATCCCGTCAGCCGTGTTCAGGGCCTTGGAGGTATAGCTCACCCAAGTGTGGAGCCAGAGGCCGAGCGGATTATTGGAGAAGTAGCCGCCGCGCATGTCGAGCACCACGGACTGGCGGAAGGCGCCGAGCCCGATGGGATCCGTTCCCTGGCGCGGGAAGATGTATTCCTTCGAGCGGTCCGCGACCTGGCGCGCGTTCTGCCCGGCCGCGTTGGGAGTGAAGGCGTCCGCATTCAGGCCGCCGAGCACGGTGAAATACCACGCGTTGCCGCTGTGGTCGTAAGCCGGGAGCGTGAGCAGCGCGCGGACGGGGCGCTGGTAGCCGAAGTTGGGCGTGTCGCTGGCGGCGAGCGGGCCGGGCTGGCGGCGGCCGTCGATGGCGGCGGGGTTGACGCCGTTTTGGAAGTAATAGGCGTCGGTGAAGTCGTAGAGCCGGTCTTGGATGCCGGCCGGGAGGATGGCGGGCGCGATCAGCAAGGCGAGTGCGCTCAACGAGGGGAACAGGAGTTTTTTCATGGCGGCGATTCATCCCACGCGCCGCCCGGCCGTCGAACCGCGAAAGGTAACGCCGCCGTTACCTTGCCGCGGGGCTGGCCGTTGAAACCTGCTTGTGCGCCCGCCTCGCGGCGGCACGGTGGCTTTCCCCCCAGACCGATGCGCATCCTGATCGTCGAAGACGAAGCGTCGCTCGCCCGGCATGTCGCCACGGCGCTGACCGAGGCGGGGCACGACTCGGAAACCGTGTCCGACGGCCCCGCGGCGGTGGCCGCGGCGGAGAGGGTCGCCTTCGACCTGATCCTGCTCGACGTGATGCTGCCCGGCCTCGACGGCTTCGAGGTGCTGCGCCGGCTGCGCGAGCGGGGGATTTCGTCCCGCGTGCTGATGCTCACGGCGCGCGGCGAGATCCAGGACCGCGTCACGGGCCTGCAACTCGGCGCGGACGATTACCTGCCGAAGCCCTTCGCCATGCAGGAGCTGCTGGCGCGGGTGCGCGCGCTCGGCCGCCGCTACCCGGAGGCGCCCGCGCAGGCGCTGCAGGTCGGCGACCTCCGCCTCCATCTGGCCAGCCAGGAGGTGCGTCGCGGCGAGCGCGTGCTCGACCTTTCCTCGCGCGAGCGGGCGCTGCTCAAGGTGCTGATGCGCGAGCCGGGACGCATCTTCACCCGCACCGAGCTGTGCGAGCGGGTGTGGGAGCGGGAGCACGAATACGACACGAAGCTCGTCGAGGTCTTCATCGGGCGGCTGCGGAAGAAGATCGCCGATCCGCCGCTCATCCACACCGTGCGCCACCTCGGCTACACCGTGCGCGAGCCATGATGACGCGCTGGCCGCTGCGCTGGAAGGTCGCGCTCTACGCGGCCACGCTCGCCGTCGTCGCCACGCTCGCGGGCGCCGCGACGACGTGGATCTTCATGCGCCGCGCGCAGGTCGCCGCGTTCGACCGCCGGCTGGAGATGGACGCGCGCGAACTGTTCCGCGACGTGGAGAACTTCGAGGGCGGCCCGACCCAGAACCGCCGCTCCCTCCCGGCGGACTTCATGCCGCTCGCGCTGCGGGACCGCCTCGTCGAGGTGCGCGGGGAGGACGGCGTGGTGCTTTATCTTTCCCCCAATCTGCCCGGCCCAGTCGCGGACGACGGCGTCCGCGAGTTCCACACGCGCTCCATCGGCGGCCGCTCCGTGCGGATGGGCGAGTTCGCCGAGAACGGGCTGCGCCTGCGCGTGGGCGTGGACCTGAGCGAGATCAACCAGATCGGCCGCGACATCCTGATGGGCATGATCTTCGCGATCCCCACGGTGCTCGTGGTCTCCGTCCTCGGCGCGCGGTGGGTCGCGCGCCGTTCGCTGGCGCCCGTGGAGGCGATCCGCCAGGCCGCCGGAAACATCTCGCCGCAAAACCTGGACGCGCGCCTGCCGGTGCCGCCGACGCGCGACGAGATCGCGGGGCTGATCACGGTGCTGAACACGGCGTTCGACCGCCTCCAGCGCTCCTTCGAGCAGGCGAAGCGATTCTCGACCGACGCGTCGCACCAGCTCAAGACCCCGATCGCCGTGCTGCGCGCGGGCATCGAGGAAATCCTGACCGACCCGCAGACCCCGCCGCGGCAGGCGGCCCGCGCGGAAGCGCTCCTCCAGCAAGTCCGCCAGCTCACCTCCATCTCGGAGAATCTCCTGCTGCTGGCGCGGGCCGACGCGGGTCGGCTGGACCTGCAGCGCGAGGAGTTCGACCTGCGGGAAGTGCTGGACGGCGTGCTCGACGACGCGCACGTGCTCGCCGAGCCGCGCGGGCTGACCGTCCGGTGGACCCTGCCGGCAAGCCTCCCATTGCGCGCGGACCGCTCGGCGATGGCGATGATTCTCCAGAATCTGATGGAGAACGCGGTCAAATACGGCGATGCCGGCGGCACGGTCCGGCTCGCCGCCCAGACGTCCACGGGCGAGGTGGAGGTCACCGTGGCAAACACCGGCGCGCCTATCCCGCCCGAGGCGGTGTCGCGCATCTTCGACCGATTCTATCGCGTCCGGACGGACCAGGCTACCTCCGGCCATGGCCTAGGCCTGAGCATCGCGCGTGAGCTGGCCCTCGCGCACGGCGGGGAGGTCGCGCTGGTGCGCTCGGACGCCGCCGGGACGGAGTTTCGCCTGCGGGTTCCGCGAGCGACGGCGTAGGGGCGGCCCGCCAAAAGTAACAAGCGCGTTACCGTTGCCTTCTCGCGGAACGGGGGGCGGACGACAGCTTGGCATCCATCGCGCTTTCCCTTGGGCGCGCCGGACTTCTCGCCGGCATCCGCGCGGATTTTCGATGCCCCGGGGCCGCCGCCCTTTGCGCCCGCATTTCCGCCTCCATCAACGCAACCCGCCCATCCCTTCGTTCGCCATGCCCCTTCCTTGTCTCCTCCGTCCCATCGTCGCCGGCGCCCTTCTCGCTTTGCCCTTCGCGTTCCTGCGCGCCGCTGACTTCCAGGTCATCACCGTGCGCGGCACGGTCACCTCCGTGTCCGGCGCGTGGAACTCCACCGTCGTCGCCGGCACCACCTTCGTGCTCACCACGCAGGTGGACCTCGCCGCGCCGGACCGCGATCCCTCCGCCACCGGGGGCAAGTTCGAAACCTCGGCCGCGCCGTTCTCCTTCCTCGTGGGGGACTACACCTTCTCCACCACCGGCACCACCATCGAGATCACCAACGGTGCCACCGAGGACGGCTACGAGTTCGAGAACGACTCGCGCTTCACCGTCAACGGCTTCAACAACATCAAGGTGAAGACGCGCCTCGAGTCCAACAACGTGGCGCTCCTTTCCTCCACCGCGCTGCCCGTGCAGCAGTTCCCGGCCACGGCCTTCGACAACAAGCGCACCATCGAATTCCGCTCCGACAACGGCCAGCTCGACGGCCGCATCGACTCCTACGCCGTGACCGGCCTCACGCAGACGGCTCCGGCCACCACGCGCCGCCTCATCAACTTGTCCACCCGCGGCAAGGTCGAGGCGGGCGACGACCGCATGATCGCCGGCTTCGTCATCCAGGGCGCCGACACCAAGCGCGTGCTGATCCGTGCTCTCGGTCCGTCCCTGTCCGCGAGCCGCGTCGCCAACCCGCTGGCCAACCCGAGCTTCCAGGTCTTCAACTCCGCCGGCCAACTGGTGGGCGGCAACGACGACTGGCAGGCCGACGCCGCCGCCGCCGAGATCCAGTCGCTGGGCCTCGCGCCGACGAACGCCAACGAGGCAGCCTCCATCCTCACCCTGCCGGCCGGCCCGTTCACCGCGGTGATTTCCTCGGCTAACAACGTGCCCGGCACCGCGCTCGTGGAAGTTTACGAGCTGCCCTGATCTCACGCGCGTGGCGGCGCTTGAACCCCGTCCGGCGTCCAACCCGCCGGCGGCCTCTCGCGGGGGACGCGCCGCCCGGTGGCAGAGAGGATTTGGAGTTCGGTGGGGAGCGGGCTGCGGCCCGTGCCTCCGCGCCGCGTCGCGAGTGAGCAGCCCGTCGCGCTTCCTTCAGCCCACTTTCCGGGTGGGAAACCGATCCTTGATTTGGGCGCGGAAGTATCGCCCCTTCGATCTCGCGCGCATGAGGGCCTCGTAGCGGTTCTCCGGGACGCCATCGTATTGGTAAACGCCGCCGGCGCGAAACTCGACCTCGAGCACCCGCGCGTCGTAGGAATAGCCGATGGCTTCGAGATACGACGAGGTCACAGGGGTGCGTTCCATGGCGCGATGGTCTCGGGATGGGACGAGCATCGCCAAAGCTCCGCGCGGCGTCCATTCTTCTGTCGCGGCACGCCGTGAGGGAAGCGCTTGCCCGAGTCGGCGCGGCGGCGGAAAGGGGCCGGCCCTTGTCCACGGCCTTCCTGCCGCAGAGCACGGTGCAATCGATCCGCCGGCACTGGTGGGTCCGTCACGGATCTCGCTGCGTCGTCGAAGGCCGGGATGATTTCGAAGAAAGTCGCGAGGGAACTCCGGGCCGTTTTCGCACTCACGCATTTGGGAACGCGTGACCGCGGGTCAACGCGGGCTCCCTCCCTCCGAAATCCTCAGATTCGAAAAACTCATGTCCAAGCTCATCGCTTTTCTCGCGCTCCCGTTTGTCCTCGCCTGCGCCATTCCTCCGCGTGAGGCGAAGGCCGAGTTGAAGGTGGGGACCGTGGATATGAGCAAGGTCTTCCAGGACTACTTCAAGACCAAGGAGGCGGAAGCGCGCATGAACGAGTCGCGGCTCTCGGCCAAAAAGGAGATGGACGACCGCCTGGAGGCCCGCAACAAGGTCTTGGAGGACATCAACGCCCTCAACCGCGACATGGAGAAGCCGGAGCTTTCCGCCGGCGCGCGCGAGCAGAAGGGGAAGCAGCGCGACGACAAGATCGCCGAGGTGCGCAACCTGGAGCGTGAGATCACCGAGTTCAAAACCACGCGTGAACGGCATCTCCAGGAGATGGCGACTCGCATGCGCAACGCCATCGTCGAGGACATCATGCAGGTGGTCAGCGAACGGGTAAAGGCAGGCGGGTATGAACTCGTCTTCGACAAGTCTGGGCAAAGCCTGAGCAGCGTGCCGGTCATCCTTTTCAGCAAGGAGGCCTTCGACTTCACCACCGACGCCGTGGCGACGCTGAATAAGGCCAAGCCCATCGCCCCGAAGGCTGACGCCCGGCCGGGCGGGACGCCGAAAAAGTGACGCATCCTCCTTGTCGAGGATCACGAAAGTTGCCCAAGCCTCGCTCTCCTTACGATCGGCTTGCGGAAGGTCGCCGACGTTTTGGAGTGCGGTGGCAAGCGACAGCGCGACACCGCTTTGGCATGAGGGCGCGGCTTTGTAGTCAAAAGCGCTGTCGCTTGCCACCGCCCTCCAAAACGCGACTCGATCCGGCGGGGCGGGAAATCCGAAAACGTTCGCCGATTGGCGTGACGCCCATCCGCGCGTTCATCGGCGCGTGCAGGTTTTTCACGCTTACCGCGCGATCAGCTCCCATCCGCCTCGATCGCGGTCAGATCCAATCCAATGGCCATGCGGAAGCGGTTGGAAAGGAGCACCCGCGGCTCCAAGACCATCCGGTCGATCACAACGAGCTTCGTGAATGAGACTTCCGCATCCTTTCGCGCGAGGATTCCGAGGCGGGCGAGGAGGCTTTCCTCAAAAGCCAAGTTGCCTGAAAACGGATCTGGCGAGCTTGCCTCCCACGCCCAGTCTTGGACCGACAAGGTCGAGTCATTCGTCTTGGCCGCGAAAGCACGCGGATCCGTGCTGTCCCTCAGGGACAGAAACGCGAGCGACACAAGCAGGCCCGCGGCCGCCGGGACGAGCCATCTGGCAGGTGACGTTCGACGAGGCGCCAAGCTTCGTTCCACGGCCTCGCTTCCCGCCCACGCTTGCCGCAGCAAGCGGTTTCGAATCACCGGCGGAATGGTCAGCGATTCCGGCGACAGATCATCGTCCCGCCGGCGCCTCTCCCGCTCGAGCGCGGACATCGCGCTCCCTTCCCAATCTGGCCGGGCAGACGCTGCGCCGCCGTCCACGGGAGCTGGCAGTTGGCCGCGATGTCCTGCCGGATTCTTCGCTGCCCGACCATTCCATTCCAAGCCACGGCGCGGGATAGCTCGCCGCGGAGGCTCATCGCTTTGGAAATCGTCATGTGGTCTCATCGTCTTGAGGCGTGGAAGAGCTTTCCCAAGGCGGCGAGGCAGCGGGAAAGCCGGGAGCCAATCGTCTTCACGTTTTCGCCGAAGAGGTCGGCCAGCTCGTCGTATGGAAGCTCGGCAAAGTAGCGGAGCTCGATCACCTCGCGGCAATGATCCTGGAGCCGTCCAAGGGCCGATCGGATCCTCTCCGAATCCTCCTTTTGCGCGATGGCATCGGAAGGGCGGCAAGCGGCCTCATCCACGATCTCGGAATCGAGTTCGACCTGCTCGCCTCGTCGCTTCCTGGCATTCTGGTGAGCGATTCTGCCCTGGGCCTTTCGCCAAGCGATCCCAAGCATCCAAACCCGAAACTTGCTCTCGCCGCGGAACGTATCGAGCGACGCGTGAACGGTCGCCAGCGTGTCCTGCGAAATCTCCTCGGCATCCTCGTGGGTGAACTTGCCGGAGAGCCGGAAAATCGTCCGAAACACCAACGGCCATGCGACCTGGAAGAACTCGTCCCAGGCCGCCAAATCGTTGCGCTGCATCCGCGGGAGCAGTTGGTGAAAGACCTCGTCGATCTCGTCCCATCGGCTGGCTTGGTCGGCCGGCTGTTCCGATGAATGACGGTCTTCCGGGATTCCCGCTGCCAAGCCGACGACATCGTTGCTCGACAAAAGGCAGAGCGAATCCTGAAGCATTGGCAGGTTGGACACGATTTCTGTGACGTCGCTCGCTCGGCTCGAAAGAATCGGGATTCGAGCCTCGCGACCAGATCACTCATCCATGAGTGGTTGATCGACAGAATTCCCCTCAGAAAAAATCCCGGCCGAAGGCGGGCGCAATTCCTTGGCGGCCTCTGACGCTTGCCCGGGAGCGAGATGAGATGGCGCTGCGGCGAGAATGAAGAGACTCGCCGCAGTGCGCAATCCAGCGTTGTCACGGCGCACTCAACCGCGCCGCAGGAAGAGATCCCACTCGGGAATGTTCCTTGGGTTCCGCAGCGCGACCGTCGCCGGCAGCGCGGGCGGCATGGTCGGCCGGCGCGCGAGCTTGAGGCCCGCCTCTTCGGGGAGCTTGTCGCCCTTGCGCGAGTTCACCGCGCGGTCGGCGAGCACGCAGTTGTCCCAGCTCGTGCGGCCGCCGCGCGAGCGCGGGAGGACGTGGTCGATGTTGCCCTCGCCCAGCGCCAGCGTGCGGCCGGTGTATTGGCAGCGGCCGCCGTCGCGCTCCCACACCGCCCGCAGCGAGAAGCGCGGGCGTCGGCGCGGCACCTTGGCGTAGCGGGCGAGCACGAGCACGGTGGGAATGCGCACCGGGCCGCGCGCGGTTTGCACGCGGGCGTCGGTCTCGCGCACCGGCAGCTTGAGCCAGTCGGCCCAACGCACCGGAGTCATGCGGTCGTTCTCGATGTCGAGCGCGGTGGCCGCGTCTGACGCCATCATGACGAAGGCCTGCGCCGGCGTCTTGGCGTGGATCGCCTGCCACGAGCGGTTGAGCACGAGGACGGTGATTTGGTCGAGGTGGTTCATGGGCAGAGTGGTGGCGCCGCGCGGCGGGTGTCCATCCATCGGGAAAATGCGGATCGCAGAGGGCCTGCCCCTCAACCACGGCATGGATGGCCGTCGTCCGTCGCGTTAGCACCGCGCGCCGGCTTGCTTGTCCGGTTTACGATCCGAGAGAAAAGCAGCCCCAGATCGACTCGAACGATCACCGAACGGCTTCAAAGACCGCCGTGCTGCGTTACCCCATGGGGCTGTGGGAAAGCGTGTTCCCGGCTGGAGTTGCACCAGCACCCTCCGCCTTCGCAGGGCGGCGCGCGTCTATTGCGCTTCGGGAACTTTGAAAAAGAAGTGCTCGGGAAGGGAGTTGCACCCTCACTGGCGGCGTTCTCGACGCCTTGCCTCTGCGGTTGGGCTACCCGAGCTTTTGAAAAATTGGAGCCGGCGGCGGGGCTTTCACCCGCATCCTCCGCGCTACAAGGGCGGCGAGATTATCCTCCACGTCGGCGTTGAAATGGCGGAGAGTCGCGGTCCCGCCCCGCAGACCTGTTCCCAGGTCCAAACCGTTTTCGAGGCGGTTCCGGCACGCTTGTCCGGTTGACTCTCCAAGGTGGTGGGCGCGTGGGGAATTGCACCCCAGCCTCAACGGGTAAGAGCCGTGTGTGCGAAGCTGTTGACACCTCGCGCCCAAAAAATCCGGATGCCGGCGGACTTGCACCGCAGACCGCCATGGGGGCAGTCTCAGCCGGCTTCCAACCGGCGGCGGCGCGCTTGTCCGCTACGGCATCCAGGGAAAGTGGTGGGCCCACTCGGATTCGCACCGAGATCGACCGGGTAAAAGCCGGCTGTCCTACGTGTTGGACGATGGACCCGAAAAAATGTGCGTGGGCCGCGGCTCGGTCTCGGCGGTGACGCGCAAGGCAGAATTCGAGCCTGCGACATCCAGATTAGAACGCTGGCGCTCTCTTCCGCTGAGCTACTCGCGCGTGAAACCAACACGCGATCAGAGTTGCGAGATCGGCGAGTCCCCGGTTGTAGAGGCGGCTCTGTCCGCGAATGCGGACGTGCCGCCTCTGATCCCTTCTTGGGTGGACGCCAGTTGGGCATCCCGCAGCATCCACCCGGGAGAAAGCTTCAGGCGGCACGTCCGCATTCGCGGACAGAGCCGCCTCTACAACGGCCGGAATGCGCCATCTTGTAGCTTCGATTGCATGTTGGTATAAACTCCGATCCGTTGCCCGGGCTTGCGACGGGGTTCGCCCCGCATCCCACAGGCCGCGTCGCTGCGGACGCCTCGACGGAATGGGAAATGGCTGACCAGGATGGATTCGCACCATCAGCCTTCCGGTTAACAGCCGGCGGCTCTACTGTTGAGCTACTGGTCAATGAAAGAGGAGGGGAAGCGAGGAGTTGGCGCCTCGATCTTCGCGATGTCGGCGCGGCATCCGGCTCTTGGACGACGCCCCCGCTGAAAATGGACACGCGCCCCGGACTCGCACCGGGTAAGAGCGGGTTTGCAATCCGCCGCCTCGGCTCCTTTGGCATGCGCGTGATGAAATCGTCGGCTCGGGGAGACTTGCACTCCCAAGGCTCTCCGCTTCTGAGGCGGAACGGTCTGCTGTTCCCGCTAAACCACGAGCCGATGAAAAGATGATCCCGCGGCCGGAGTTGCACCGGCGTGGTCCCCTTTACGGGAGGGGCCATGAGCTCGATCTGCCACGCGGGAATGGAAAGACGTGCGCGACCCCGGTGCTGCCCCGGGCCGAGCGGTTTGGAAGACCGCCATGCGAGCTGATACATCAGTCGCGCTTTGAAAAAATGGCCGCTGCTGCCGGAGTCGCACCGGCTCCTTTGCCTCTTCAGGGCAACGCTCTTCTGCATAAGCTACGCAGCGGAATGGGGAAAATCGCTTCGGGCGGTATCGCGCCGCCGTCGGCCGGTTATCAGCCGGCTGCTCTGCTATTGAGCTACGAAGCGGAAAGTCTTGCCAGGCAGGGAGTTGCACCCTGGACTTCCGGGTGTGGGCCGGATGCGTTGCGGTTACGCCACCTGGCAGCAGGGAAGGAAAATGGCGCCCACGGCCGGACTCGCACCGGCTAGCTCCTGGATGAAGGCCAGGTCACGCGTCTCTTTGTATTCGTGGGCGTTGAAGAATCTGCCGGCGGAAGGAATTGCCCCTTCAAGGCCGCGCCGGTCTTCGCGGCGCGCATGGTCTGGTTTCGCTTTCGGCCACGCCGGCGTGGTGAAGCGGTTGGGAAATCTCGCGCGCCCCGGTGTGGCGCCGGGCGTTTCCTGCTCCCAAGGCAGGCGGGTTCGCTGGCTCCCTCGCGCGCGTTTGAAGATAAAAACTGTCGCCATGGCGCGGCCGCGGCGTGGCCCCCCGACCACGGCCGCGGCCTTCCGCGCCTCCTGACGACCAGGCCCGGCGGGACTCGCACCCGCTTCCCCGCTTCGACAGAGCGGTGAGAGAACTCATCCTCCACGGACCTAAAATGGTAGGGCCGGTCGGTAATGCTCCGACGTTGGCGGCGTCCGCCGCATCTGCGTTACAGGCAGCGCCCGATCTTTACGGGCCTACGACCCCTCTTTGGGATTAGCTGAAATGGTTGCGGGACACGGATTTGAACCGTGCGCAGCGCGGCTTATGAGACCGGCTGGCCCCCAGGGCTTCCCGCAGTTGAAAAATGGTGGAGGCGACGGGACTCGCACCCGCCACACGCTGCTTGCAAGGCAGCATCGCCCCTCTGGAACATGCGCCCCCATTTCTTGAGAAAACTGGCACGGCGTCTCGGTGCTGCTCCGAGCCGGCAAGGTTTTGGAGACCTCGCCGCACAAGCTGGTGCCCGCCGTGTTGGTGCGATCGCCCGGCGCCGCCCCGGGGTCTGCGCGTTGGCAACGCGCCGTCTTGCTGTTGGACGACGACCGCAATCATCGCGCTGGGGGAGGGGCAACCGTGGTGTGGCTTCGCCTCGCTCCTGCCCACGCGGAAATAACAATGAATGAACACCCCTGCTCCTCTTTCGAGGACCAGCCCGCAGGTTTTTCACGGCGGCTGTTTCGGTGATTCAGGCTCACCTCCTATAAAGGCCTTTGGAATTGAAAAAGGGTGTTCCCTCCCGCGGGGAATTAAATCCCAGACAAAGCGGTCCTAATATCGCTCCGAAGGAGCGATTGACTTTGCCCGTTCCAGCGCCACGTTAGCCGTGGACAAAGAGTTCGAGCGAGGCCCGCGAGGTCCGTTAGATTTTGCGTCCGAATCGCCCCCGGAATCAGTTAGCGCTGGTTCCGGGGGTCTTTTTCGTCCGTGTGGGGAGGATTGGGTTATTTCATCGTGTTGAGACTGGGAAAAGCTGGACAACAAAAAACCCTGTCGCCAGAAGGCTGACAGGGTTCAACGGAAGGAAAGAGTTCGAGAACTTGAGTCAGCCTGAGATGGAGCGCGTCGGCACGGTGTAACCGGGATTCATTTCGCTCCCGAGGTCGCAAAACCACGCCTTCGCGGCGTCGGAGACGCGCGACTGGCGGCATAGGCTTTGAAGAATCTCGTGCATGGAAGTGGCGGATGCTAAATGGCCAGACGTAACCCGTCAAAGAGAAATTCGATTTCTTCGCAACTATTTTCTTAGCGCATGAGTTTAAGGAGGCGATGTAACATCCAGCCGGCTCGATCAAGGCCCGCGAAGGCAAACCCGCGTAGTGATCGGTCGCGCCGGCGATCTTCCATAAACCGAGCGCGATCGTGGCCGCGCGGAAATCTCCATCTCCAGTTGCGCACGCAGTTCCCGGCGCGAACCGTGGCACGTGTCATGATCGGACGAGGCAGAGTCCTGCTCACACGAAAGCTTCCGGGGGAGCATCACAGTTCGGCCCCCGAGTCCGAAATCTTTCCGCTTCGGACGCTCTCCAGCACTCGATCCACAAAGTCGGAAAAGCCTGCTTGCCTGAGTTTGGAGAGCATCGCGAGCGTGCGGCCCGCCGGCCCCGCGATCTCGATGCGGCACCGGTCATCGAGCGTGCAGTTGATCAGCGAGAAGTCGCCGTGCCCGAAGAGCTTCATCCGGCAGCCCTTGAACTCGCAGTGGTTGAACTCCGCGAAGTCGAGGACGATTTCTTGGTTCTCGAAGATGTGCTCGGAGATCCGCATGGATGGCTCTCGCACAAAACGACGGCAATCGCCCGGTCATTCGCCTGGATCCCACCGTCCAGCAGGTGTCATCATCGGTCGGCACTATCGCTGTCTGGCATTCCAGATGTTGACATCCAATTGGCTCGCGGGAGCCTCGCGTCGCGTGCAGCCGACTCAGATCGCCATGGTGCCATTGGCGACGTAGATCGCCTTCAGTCTCGGCGAATCCAAGCCTTTCAGGCTTTTGTGGTGGATGTTTGATGACACCTGCGGCAACGCCGCGATTCAGCGACGGGCAGCGGATTCCGATGGAGACTTTGTCCTTTTTACCCTGTCGTCGGCCCTCTGTTCTGGGAGTGCCAGGGGGGAGAATTGAACTCCCGACCAAGGGCTTATGAGTCCCCTGCTCTACCTCTGAGCTACCCTGGCGTTCAAGCCGTTTGCGCAGAACCCGGAAACTAGCTCGACACTCCCTGACCGCAACTTATTCTTGCCGCCCTCTCGCCCGCACCGCTCATGCCCGAACTCGCCGAAGTCGAACTCGCCCGCCGCCTGTGGGACGTGGGCCGCGGCGGGGTAATTGAGTCGCTCTCGACCAGCCCGAAGGTGCGTGTGTTCCGCGGCGTGGATCTGCGCGCCTTCGAGCGCGCGCTCGTCGGCTCGGTGCTCCTTTCCTCGGCGGCGCATGGCAAGCAGATGCTGTTTCGCTTCGGCCCCGCGCCGGACGCCCCGCCGCACGCACACATGGGGCTGCACCTCGGGATGCAGGGCGACCTCCTTGTGGCTGAGCCCGGCGCGCCGGAACCCTGGGAGCGCGGCAAGCATGATCACCTTGTGCTGCATCAACGCGGCGGCCGGAAGCTCGTCTTCCGCGACACTCGGCACTTTGGGCGCGTGCTTTTCCATCCTGGCGCGGAAGATCCCGCCTGGTGGCGCGATCTGCCCCCGAACTTGCTCTCGGGCGAATTTACCACAAAGGCGCTCGGTGCGTTTCTTACCCGGCGCAAGCGCGCCCCACTTAAGGCGGTGCTTCTCATGCAAGAGCGCTTCCCCGGCATCGGCAACTGGATGGCCGACGAGATCCTTTGGCGCGCCGGCCTTCATCCCGAGACCCCGGCTGGGTCACTCGACCCCGCCGAGGTCGCTGACCTCTGGCGCACAGTCCGCCGCGTCACGCGCGACGCCGTGCGCGTGATCTCGCCCGACTGGAAATACCCGGACTCCTGGCTTTTCCCGCATCGCTGGGAGGACGGCGGCAAATGCCCACGCTGCCGCGGCGGCCTAGTGCGCGAGACCGTCGGCGGCCGCACGACGTGCTGGTGCCCGGCGTGCCAGCCGAGGAGGCTGAGCTGAAGTTGAGGGTTGAAAGTTGAGAGTTGAGGGAAATGCGCCAAACGAAACCGCCGCGCTGTCTTGCGGGCAGCCCTTCGCAACACCCCTCTCTCTTTTCGTCCGCGCCACGTTTCCGCGGACGGCGATCTCTTCCCCCAACCCTCAACTTCCCTTCCCCCTGCAAGACGCCGCGCTTTGCTACATCCTCCATGAGGGCAAGCTGCTGCTCATCCGCAAGAAGCGTGGCCCTGGCGCGGGCAAGGTCAATGGCCCCGGCGGCAAGGCGGAGCCCGGAGAGTCCATGCACGACGCCGCGGTGCGTGAAACGCAGGAGGAGGTTTGCGTGACCCCGCGGGACCTGGAGCAACGCGGCGAGCTGGTCTTCGACTTCGGCGGCGACAAGGTGTGGCGCTGCGGGATCTTCCTCGCGCGCGGCCACGAGGGGGAACCGCGCGAGACCGACGAGGCCATCCCCTTTTGGTGCCCGGTGGACGCGTTGCCCTACGACGAGATGTGGGCGGACGATCGCGAGTGGATGCCGCACTTCCTTGCCGGCCGTCGCTTCCGAGGCCGCGTGACCGTCGCGCCTGGCGATCTGGTGCATGAGCAGGTAATCGAGGTGGAGAAGGACGGAGAAGATGGAGGATGGAAGATGGCAGCGAGCGGGTGAGTTGATCGAGCATCGCGGGTTGGCGCGATCCGGCGGCGTTGCGTCCCTCGCCGCGCTCGCTGCCAGCCTCCATCTTCCATCCTCTCCGTTCGTCTCATCCCAGTCGGGCAGCAGCGCGGCTCAGCGTGGCCTCCAAGGCGCCGAGCTGCTCCATCAGCGCGCGCCAGCGGCGCTCCTCGGTCAGGCGGAAATCCTCAAAGGGAGCGGTGAACCGGATCAGGCTCGCGTAATAAGTCTCGATCAACCGCTCGAACAAAGTGCGGATCGAGCGCGCGATGGCGGCACCGCGGCCGGACATCGCCACATGGTAGGCGTCCAGCACGCGGACGCGCCGGATCAGCGAGGCGCCCATGCCCAGGCCGCCGGGAATCTCCTGCATGCCGGCCACGGCGCTGTCGAGGGCGAGGTCGGTGAGGCGGCGCGAGAGCGAGGTGGCGAGGTCCTCGGTCGAGTCGGCCGGCAGGGCGGAGGAGCGAGGGCCGTGCGTGAGGAGCTCGCCGGCGGCCTCGAGGAAAAGATCGCGCAGGTCATTCGCCAGCGCGGGACCGGAAAGCTGGCGAGCGGCGTCCTCGTCCAACGCGCGAATGCGCCCACGGCGCTGGAGGAGCCAGTCCTCGGAGGCGCGGTCCGCGCGGGCGTCGCGCCCCGGGGCGGCGGCCTCGGTGGCCCACTGGTGGACGAGGCCGCGCAGGGTTTCCCGCGCGGCCAGCATCTCGGTCTGCACGCGGTGCAGCGCGCGCTCGACCTCGCGGGTGAGAGCGGCGCGCAGGCCCGGCTCGAGGCTGGCGCGGAAGCGCTCGATCCAGCGGCGGTCGTCCCGGCCGAGGGACGCGCGCAAGGCGCGCCATAGGCGCAGGCGCTCGGCGAGGAGCTGCTCCCCACGCTGCCAGCAGCGGGCCAGCGCGCGGTCGAAGTCGAAGTGGATCCCCTCGATGGCATGGAGCTGTTGCCCGAGCAGCTCCTGCATCCGCGCGGCCACGGCGATGAGGCGCCCGCGGTCATCCGCGAGCAGGCGGTGGGAGGAGCGCGCGCGCTCGGTGAGGCTGCGCAGCTCGAGGAGCGCAGAGAGCGCGGCGCGGTGGAGTTTCTCGATGCGCTGGGGATCGGCGGCGAGGAAGCGGTTGATCCATTCCTCCAGCGGCCCGAAGCCGGAGTCGGCCCACAAGCGCGGCTTGTCGTGGCCGGTGGTCTTGGCGAGCAGCGCCTTTTTGGCGGAGACGGCGAAGACGGGCCGCTCGCCGCTAAGGCGCTGGCGCGCCACCTGCCGCAGGTGGGTGAGAACGGTGGTCACCTCGGCGTCCTCGCGCAGGTCGGACTGCTGGAGAATGAGCACCACGCGCTGCAAGCCGCGCCGTTGGATGCGCTCGAGGAACTCCCAGGGCGCGGCGCCCCACGGATTGGTGATGGGCAGGATAAAGAAGACGAGGTCAGCGCGCGGCAGGAAGGCCTCCACGGCGGCGTTGTGGCCGGGCTCCAGCGAGTTCATGCCCGGCGTGTCGGCGAGGTGGAAGTCGCGCAGAAAATTCACCGGCCGGAAGTGCTCCGCCACCGGCGCGTCCGGTGCCGCGTCGCGTGGCTCAAGGGCGTGGCGAAAGAGGTGAACGCGGTCGGTGGCCGGGAGGAGGTCGGTGCGGCAGACGTCGCGCCCGAAAAGGGCATTGAGAAACTGCGACTTGCCGGCCTTCACCTCGCCGACGACGGCGAAGACCCACGGCGAGCGCATCTCGCCAATGGCTCGCCCCAACTCGGCCAGCGCGGGCGTGTCGAGGTGCATCCCCTGCGCGAGCGAGAGCAGCGAGAAAAGCGCCGTGCCCAGCTCCGCGCGAAGCTGGAGGGGATCGTCGCCGAGGGGCGGCGGCAGGGAAATGGAG
>CALMOL010000127.1 GCA_937871685.1 uncultured Verrucomicrobiota bacterium | reverse complement strand
CCCCACAACCCAAACCCCATCCCCACATCCCCATGTCAGACGACCTACACAAACGCCGGCCCCAAGACGCGAGCAAGATCAGTCTCACTGAAGCTTGGGAAGTCCAATATTGGTGCAATGCGCTCGGTTGCACCGAGGCTCAGTTGCGGGCCGCGGTAGCTGCCGTCGGTCACTCGGCCGCGGCAGTGCGGCACCACCTAGGTAAATAACGACATGCCCATCGTTCCTGACCGAGACAATCCTGGCTGGTTCCGCGGCTGGGGAGTTGTCCGAAACGACCCCTGGCATTTCGTCGGCCTGTTCGATTCACAGGAGGAAGCCGAGGTAGAGCACGCTAAGTATGGCGCGGACTATCTCGTTGTCCTCGGCTCGAACAAAAAGGGAACCGATGAATTTGTCTGGTTCAGCAGCGATCAGACGAAAGCCTGATTCGCTGTTTCGACCAGCCCCGCCCCGGTCCGTGCCGAGGCGGGGCTTTTCGTTTGCAGCGCCTAACAGAGCAGGCACCCCCGGTGGTCGCAGCGTCCCCGCCGCACCGTCAGGCGCTACGAGGGCCGGTCCGGTGCTTCCGCGCGCGGTTGTGGCGACGGTCGGCGCTTGGCCGGCGAAGCCAACGAGTCTTCGAAAAGACAGAGCTGACCCTCAGGGGCTTTCACTCCCACGTCACCACCGGATCGCGCGCGGCGGTCGGGGCTTAAGGATGACCGGGCCTCGCGGCGCTCGGCTTCATCGGACGCGGGAACTTGGTAGGCAGATTGATCCGCCACTTCATCCTTCTCGAGTCTTCTTACGAGAGGCCGACGCTGGCACGCTCTTTACGAAGGCGTCAATCAGACTACGCAGTTCGGGTGGGCTCGCGCTCCATCCGTTCGCAACCTCTGTCCACTTTCGCGCAAGCTCCAACCTTGGCATTTGATCAGCATAAATGGTAACTGCGGCGTGCTCGATCATCGGTCCCTCTTCAAGCACAAAAGCGTGTTTTGCATCCAAGTTGATCTCACGGACCAGCGTTCGCGATGACTCTGGAAAGAGCGGTGAACTGTCTTCGCTAGCTGCATCGGAAAGGTCGAATCTCCACAGGCCCATACCGCTGATTGTTGTTCGATGCATTGGCTCAGCTGGGGCGATAGGCTTCCCATCCAGCGACAATGGGATGCGCACCACTGCGGTAAAATGCTGCGCGACGACTTTCCCCAAGTTGAAAAACTGTCATGTGAAAGGGGGTCGGGATAGAACATCGAACATTACGAGGGGAACAGACAAGAACGAAGGGCGCCGTGCTTGGGCGAAGCTGCCGCGCTAGTAGAAGAACGCCGGGGGCTCCTCGTCGAGGGCGCCGATGCCAAGCCTGAGCTCAAGGCGCAGGCGGCGGTTCGCGACAAAGGTGTCGAGGGCGTCCAGCACCCGGTGCGTGGTCGCGAGCGTCAGGGGCGGCTCCGGGGTCTCGGCGTGCTTCCCCCGCAGCCGGTCGCGCAACTGGGTAATGCGCCCGCGGAGATCGAGGAGATCCTCGTGCTTGCAGGGCGCCGCTTTGATGGCCTTGGCCTGGGCGACCATGACCCGCAGCAGCGAGGCGAAGTCGCTCTTCGCGAAGCTGAGCCTTTTCGTGGTGGGTCGTTTTCGCTGGGCTTCTGGCATTGCCGGCGGAGTCAAAGGCGCAGTTCAAGCCGCGCCTGGAGGCGGACAATATATTTCTCGACCGCATCCAGCAACGCCTCGGGGATCTGGGCCACGCGTGATTCACCGCGGACCTTGTCTTGGATCTGCTCGCGCACGATGGCCGCGCGAGCGAGGAGCTGCTTAAGATCTCCCTCGGTGTAGCGCGTTGATTGCATGGCCCTCGCGGCGGCCGCCAAGTCTCGCAACTCCGCCAGAGGATCATCGCCCTTTTGAGTCTTCATCGCCGTTCGTCTTCCGCGCGCAAGGAAGCACAGACTCGCAGAGAGCGCGAGCAACCCTCCTCTCTCGCCGGACGTTATGATCGCCGAAGAGGAGCTCGGCGTGGCGTCCCCGTGGATGCGCTGGCTACTAGCGTCTCTGGGAAGCGCCATCGCCACGGCGAACTCGGCCCATTGCTGGGTCAGCGTCGCCGTGGCGATGCCATCGAGCGCTCAGCCCTGCGCCAGGACGGTGCGGGCGTTGGCCAGCACTGCCTCGCGCAGGCTGGCCGGCTCCAAGACGCGCACGTCCTGGCCCCAGCGCAGCGCGAAATAAAGCAGGCCGGGCGTCTCCGGGACGCGCAGCTTCAGCTCCGTCTCCTTGGGGCCGATGACGCGCACCTTCTGGCTGTGGTGCCAGTGGCGCTCCCGCACGGCGCGGGCCGGCCGGCCCCGGAAGCGCAGCACCACGCGGATGGGCTTGCCGCCGCCGAAGGCGCCGAGGGCGTCATCGAGGTCCGCCACCGCCTGCTCGTCCTGGCGCGGGCGCACGAAGCGCCGGCCGGTGGCGCGCACCTTTCGCATGCGACCGAGGTTGAAGCGGCGGATCTCCCCGGTGGGCACGTCGCGGGAGAGCACATACCAGGCGTTTTCCTCGGAATAGACGTGGAGCGGTCGCGCGGTGCGCTCCCGCGCGCGGTCGTCCTCCCCGCCGAGGTAGGAGAAGCTCAGCTCTTCCCGGTTCAGGGCGGCTATCGTCACCTTCTGGAAAAGGTCCAGGTCCGTCAGCCGGTCGAAGCCGGTGCCGCGGAAGGAAAGCACCTCGCCCAGGGCGTCGAGGTCTAGCGCGCGCTCGGCGCGCACGTCCAGGCGCAGCCGCCGCAACGCGCCGCGCACGTCTTCTTCCAAGCGCGTTCCCGCATAGGCGCGCACCATTTGCGCAGCCACGGCCACAGCCAGCAGCTCGCTGGCGGAGGCCGGCGCCGCGGCGAAGGCGACGTGGCGGCGCGCGTAGCGGTAGCCGCCGCCGTGGCCCTCGCGCGTCTCGATGGGCAGGCGCAGCGAGTGCTGCATGGTGGCGATGTCGCGGCGCACGCTGCGCGGGCAGGTGCCCAGGTCCTTGGCGAGCTGATCGGCCGAGGTCAGCCGGGATTGGCGCTCGCTGAGGATGGTGTGGATGGTCCACAGGCGCCACAGGATGGCGCGCGTCAGGACGGCGGGCACCGCCGCGGGCGGCGCAGGGTTGCCTTGACCACGGCCGCGCCTGCGCGTGGGAGCAGGATCGGAAGCGGCATCGTTGGGATCGACCAAATCGCCCCTGCGAGAGGCCGGCGGCGAGGCAAGAAGAGAGGATTCGGAGGTATGCGCGTTGGCGCGCTGGGAGGTGGCGGCCGGGCGCGCGGAGGTAATCGGAGAGACGGGGGAAGGAGCGGTGGGAGGCATGAGATTTTTTGAGAGAAAATGCCGATGAGAACAGCTCTCGGAATGATGCCCGAAGGAGGGTTGCCGTGTCACGACCAAAAAGTCGTTTCTACAGAAGAAAAAAGGCCCTCGCGCCGTCCTCCTGGAGCGATCGCGAAACGCACCCGCCGCGGCAGCGTAAGACGCCCTGAAATCTTCCTAAAAGCCTCATCTATTCGGCACGTCTCGCGGTCGTGCCAGCCACCGAGCGGTGGCACTTCGCCGACACCGCCACAACTGCCCTGAACGCGGCGCTGGAACCCTGCGCTCGTCGGTGTCGTGCGAAGGATACTTGGGATCCTTCACCGGCTTCGCGCGACTCATTAATGAGCCAGCAGCATCCTGCGCAGGATCGAGGTGATCCTGCGCTGAGTCTGGCCCATCCTTCGGAGGCTTGGGCGAAGTCAGCGGACACTTCCGGCCATCCGGCGAAGGACGAGATGGACTCAGCGATGACTTGCCGAGATCCAGCGAAGGGTGGCGCGCACTCTTCACAGGACGACGGCAAGTGCCGCGAGACTTCGGCCAAGTGAACGATGAGTCGCGCGAAGTGAGCGATGACTTGGCTGAAGTGACCGGAGAGTGACGCCAAGTGAGCGATGACTTCGCCGAAGTGATCGATGAGTCGCGCCAAGTGGTCGATGACTTCGCCGAAGTGACCGGAGAGTCATGTGAAGTCATCGATGACTTGCCCGAAGTGAGCGATGACTTGTGCCAAGTGACCGAAGAGTCGCCCCAAGTCTGCGCGGGCGGTGGGACGGCCTTCCGTGGGCGCATTGCTTCTGGGGAGCACCACCTTTAGACCGGGAGGAGGAGAATGATTGTCGCACGGCCGGGGTCGCTTGCCGGAACGAGTCGAATGGCGTCGGGGTGGGGAGGGAAAGTTCGCGTCCGGTCCTTCGAGGGAGAAGGTTCGGCATCAAGGTGGTCGTTCCGAGGCGCGATGGGCCTGGTCAAAAAAGGCGAAAAAAGTTCCGATAAAATCTCAACTAGGACAGCTCTCGGTATCCGGCCTGAGGAGACTTCCCACGTGCCAACGAAAGGCGGCGCTTCCCAGCAGTCAGCGGCCCCGCGGCGCTGCTTCCCGGGAACCACTACCACGCCAGTTACCGCGGGCCGTCAGAATAGAAAGGAAAGTCCTATGAAGAAGAACCCCAAGACCATCGCGCGCACCAGCCACGCGCCCATCAACGTGACCACCGAGAAGTGGCACGCCGTCGACGTCGCGGCCCAATCGCTCCAGACCGAGCTTGCTCCCCTCCTACAGCCCTTGGGCGAGGCGGAGCGGCGCAACCTGCTGCGCGTGGGCGTGGCCAACGCGGCCTTTGCGGCCGAATACGCCACGCTGCTCCTGGCTCAGCCCGGCCTTGTGCCAGACCTGCTCAAGCCGGCCGACACGCTGCGCGACTGGCAGACCAGCCAGGAACTCCTGGAGCGCCTGCCGGCCATCCAAAAGTTGGCCCAGGACATCGAAGACACCATCGACGGTCTCCAAGCCGACTGCTACGCGGCCGCGCTGGGAGCTTACCGCATCTTGGTGCGCGGCGGCTTGCAGGTGGCGAACAACCCGGCCTTTGACGCGATGCGCGCGCACATCGAGGCGCGCTCGAACCGGGGCCGGCAGACGCGCGCGGCCAAGCGGGCGCTCAAGGCCGCCCAGGACGCGCTGGCGGCCGCGCAGCCGCTTGGCGGGAGCAACGGTGCGCCGACGCCTGCCGCAGCCGTGATCATGCCGATGAATGCGGCAGCTCCAGTGGCCCGCGCGGCTTGAGCCGACAAGCCACCGTCGCAACCCAGCGGGCGCTTCCGAAAGGGAGTGCCCGCTCTTGTTTGCGCGTGCCTCGCGGGGCTCTGGGCTTCGCCATCACGCTTTGAGCCACCGGCAAGAATGATGTTGGACGGCGGAGCGGATAGGTGGACGGCGCGGTCCCCGCGCGCGGCCCTGATCGAAGCGGCTGCCGTCAACGCTCAATCCAAGTCGTAAATCTCCGCTCGCACCACGCTGATGGGGTCACTACGCCGCTCACTACGAGGCGGAAGATCTCCGCGCGCTGGCAGCGGATCAGGCCTGGGCATCACGCCGAGTGGATACATGGTCCAAGTGCGATGGCCCGCGCCACGATGGAAAGGCTATCCCGATGCAGGGGAGGAGCATGGCTGTAAGAAATTTTATGAAAATTATTTTGCTTTGTCATACGGCCCAGATATAACCGCGCCCGCATGGCTCGGTTACCCCTGGATGTATCGTATCTTCTAGCGCAACAACTCTCCTTCTTGCGGGGTTGGGGGCGCTTGGCCGCAGTCGTCAGTTTGGCGGTTTTGGGTGCCGTCGGAAGCGCCGACGCGCAGGGCACCGCGGGCGCGACCGTGCGTCACGCGCCGAGCGTCAACGGGCGCGTCGAAGGCTCCGTGCGGCAGTTTCTCGGCGAGAACGTCAGCCTCAACTCCGGCGCCGTCGTCACGGGAAGCTGGCTGGTGCCTGGCACGCCGAACGTCACGTTGAATGGCTCGCCGAGCTTCGGCGGCACGACGGCTGGGTCCGGCAGCACCAGTCCCAGCGGGTGGGGCTTTACCATCAACCAGGGCTCGCAGCTCGGTGGCTTGGTCACGCGCACCGACGCGGGCACGCTGCCCGCGCTTTCCGGCCCGCCCACGCCGAGCGGCACCCGCGACGTGACGCTCAACCAGCCCGGCGACTCGCCCGGCGCCTGGAGCGCGCTGCGCAACCTGACGCTCAACGCCAACGCGGGCGACGTGGCCGTGCCGGCGGGCACCTACGGCGCGTTCATCGCGAGCACCGCGGCCGGGAAGGGCTTCGTCTTCGGCGTGGCCGGCGCGACGACGCCCGCCATCTACAACCTGCAAGGCCTCACGCTGAACTCGTCGGCTGTCCTGAAGGTGGTCGGCCCCGTGGTCATCAACGTGAAGACCATTTCGATCGTGAACTCCGGCGCCTACGTGGGCAACTCGGCCAATCCGGCGTGGGTCACGCTCAACGTGGTCCAAGGCGGCGTCACCGTGAACTCCGGCGGCGTAATCTACGGCGCGGTCAACGCCCCCGCTGACACCGTGATGGTCAATGGCCTCGTGGTTGGCACGGTGACGGCCGACGCCCTCACGGTGAATGCCGGTGGTCTGCTCCAGTGCGGCGGTGGCACCTCGCCTCCTCCGACGCCAAGCCCCACGGCCACGCCAACTCCTACGCGCACGCCGACTCCTCTCGCCACGCCCACACCAACGAACACTCCGGTGCCGACGGCCACGCCGACAAGGACGCCTACGCCTACACCGCTGCCGACCGCGACGCCAACGGCAACGCCCCTTCCTACCGCCACGGCGACGCCGACTTCCACGCCAACGCCCACTGCGACCGCGACGCCAACCCCTACGCCCACGCCGACTCCGAGTCCGACGGCAACGCCGCTGCCCACCGCCACTCCATCGCCGACGCCTACCCCAACGCCCAGCCCGACCGCAACCCCTCCTCCCACCGTCACACCGACGCC
>CALMOL010000126.1 GCA_937871685.1 uncultured Verrucomicrobiota bacterium | reverse complement strand
GGGCGCTACGCCCCGCGCGGCCCACCTCGCCACCAAAGCCGTCAGCGGCCCGTCGGCCGGCGGACGATGCGTTCCACCGCGGCGGCGAATTTGGCGGGGTCGTCGATGGGCGGCGAGCAACTGCCATCCCCGCACACGTAGGCAGCCGCCGCGTTGTTTTCGGGGAAGGGGATCTCGGTCTTGAGCGGCGTGGGCTCGGCGAGGTCGAGCCATTCCAACTGGACGTAGGACGACGGGAAGCGCAGCGCCGCGCGGTGGAGTGCCCGGGCGGCCGGGTCGTCCTTGCGGCCAACCACCACGACGTGCAGTGGCGCCGAGTTGAATTCTGTTTCCGCGCTCAGCAAGCCGCCCACCGCGGACCGGCGCGGGCGCCACATCTCGGGTGCGAGGAGATACCTCAAAGCGTGCTCGGCCACCTGCCGCGGGGCTTCCTCGCCGGTGTGCCGGGCGAGAAGATTGGCGAAGCGGACAAGCTGCACGTTCTCGTCGAACTGCGGCAGCGGTGGCGCGATCGCCCCCGGGGCCGGCCGAGCGCTGGCGAAGCCGGCGGGCGACCGGAAGTTGTCGGAGATGAAGCGGCACGCGTCCGTCGCGCGCGAGAGCCACGCGGGGTCGGCCGTCACCGCGTAGAGCCGCAGGAACGCGCGCCCCATCGCCAGCGTGTCGCCGAGGTAGCCTTGGTCAGTCTCGCCATGGCGGAAGCCGCCGCCCGGCAGCGAGCGCTGCGCGAGGATCCAATCCGCGGCGCGGCGCGCGGCCTGCAAGGGAGCGTCGTCGCCGGTGGCCGCGTGGAGGTCGGCGAGGGCGAGGATGGCCCAGCCGTTCTCGCGCGCGTAGCGGTTCTGGTCCACGCGCGGGATGCCGCGCTTCCGGCGCGCCGCGTCGCCGAGCTTGAAGTAGTCGCCGGAATGCTCGCCGCGCACGAGGTCGGCGTCCTGCGAGGTGTAAAAGGCTCCCTCGGGCGAGGTGAGGAAGTCACGCAGGTAGCGCTCGATCTGGCGCGCGCTGATGAGATCAGCCGCCCGCCGCCACTGGGCGCCGGCCAGGGCATAGACGCGCAGGTTCTCGGCCTGCATCTGCATGATCTTCTCGAAGTGCGGGTGCTTCCAATCGCCGTGCGTGGAGTATTGGTAAATGCCACCCCACACGGGGTCGATGAGCTGGCGCTGCGCATCGAGCGTTTGGCGGGCCATCTGCGCGGCGGTCGCATCACCGCCTCGGGCCAGCGAAAGGCAGCGCTCCACGTTGTCCCAGTCGAGGAACTTCTGCGTGGTGCCCCACGAGCCGAGCTTGGCGTCGTAGCCGGCGCGGAAGTTTCGTTCCATCTCGGCGCGCAGTTCGGCCGGCAAGGCCGCCTCGCGCGCCGGGCTGACCACGACCTCCGCCTGAACCGAGGGTCCCGGCGTCGGGTCGTCAATGATGGCCTGGAGCATCGAGGTCATCTCGCGCGGCGGGATGAAACCGCGCCGCTTCACGATCTCGGAGCCATCCGCGGCGAACACCACCGTGGCCGGCCAGCCGTAGTCCTCGTAGCGGTTGGCGAGGTCGGGCCGGGAATCCTGGTCCACGCGCACCGAGAGGTAGCGCGAGGCGAGGAGCGCGCGGACCGCCGGGTCTGCGTAGGTCTTCTCGTCCATGACGTGGCACCAGTGGCACCACACCGCGCCAAGGTCGAGCAGCACGAATTTTTTCTCCCGGGCCGCGCGCTCGAAGACTTGCGACGACCACTCCAGCCACTCCGGCGCGGGCCGCTCGGCGGCCGGGACAGATGTGAGCAGAAAGAGACCGAGCAGAGAGCAAGCGAGGCGTTTCATGGTTCTATCCGTGAGCGGACCCATTCGAGGTGAAGGAAAGGAAGGGGTGCTCCGCAATTTACGACCACGCCCCGTCGGTCGAGCCGCGTTGTGGAGTGCGGGAGCTTGCTCCCGCTCTAAACACGGACTCGGACAAACGCGGCGCGATCGACGGGAATCCGTGCCATCGGCCCGCGGCGTTGCCGTGTTAAAAGCGGTGGCAAGCCACCGCACTCCAAAACACCGCCGACCCTCCGCAAGCCGGGCAGGGCAGTGCGAGGGATCATTGCAATCATCTCCGCTCACGCGCGCCGGCAGAACCACCCGAGCTGCATCCACACCGCGAACCACTCCCGGATTTGCGCCGCCCAGTCGAGCGTGCGCGCGCTGGCGAGGATCGCCTGCTCGCAGGCATCCGCAACCGTCTGACCCGCCGCGATGGCCTGGAGAATCGCGAAGGCCTCGGGATCGAGGCGCTTGTAGTAGAGCTGATTGTCGAAGCGGTGGACGGCCAGCAGGACTTTCTCCCGTCGCGGCGGAGCGAGGCGCGCCCGGCGAGGGCGAGCCGTGGGAGCGGCGGACTTCGCGTTGGAAGCCTCGCCGCGCAGCACGTCCGAATCGCGCTTCTTCACGGCCATCAGGTAGTCGTCCACCGCGTATTCCAGCGGGAGCAGCGTGAGGTAAGGCTGGAGCGCGAGGCGCAGCCGGTCCGGCGGATGGTCGAGAAGGTCATCCGCCGTGACGGCTGGCTTCGATCCCTCGTCGAACGCCACGATCTGCGCCCACTCGAAGCGCGCCATCTCCAGCGCCACGGCCTTCCGCGGCTCGATCAACTCCGGGTGCCGGACCAAGAAGGCTTCCAGGCGCGAGCCGAGGTTGCGCAGCGTGAAGCTCTCCGACGGATGCGCCGTGAGATACGCGCGGCAGATGGCGAGGAACCTGCGCTCGCCGATCACCGCCCGCAGGCCCGGGTAATCGTCGTAAAGGCAGTCAATCAGCCGGAACCAATATTGCCGGTTGTAGATCTCCAGCCGCTCGAAGGCCGTGAGGCGGTCGTTCGGCTTGACGAAGTCCGCCGCCGCCACGGTGCTCGGCCGGCCGTCGGCCCATTCCTTCTGCATGCGCCAGCGCGGCGTGAGCGGGCGGAAGAGCGCCTCCGCCATCGCGCGCTGGAGCGCCGCCAAGTCCGCGCGCGACCGAAGGCTACGCGGCGGCGGCGCTCCAG
>CALMOL010000125.1 GCA_937871685.1 uncultured Verrucomicrobiota bacterium | reverse complement strand
ATCCGGCAATCCCGAGCTCCTCGAGGTTCTGCGGCGCATGATCGACGCGCACGGGCCGGTGACCTTCAAGTGGTTCATGGAGCAGGCGCTCTACCACCCCGACCACGGCTACTATTCCTCCGGCAAGGCGCGCGTGGGCAAGCGCGGCGACTTCTTCACGAACGTGTCAGTGGGCAAGATCTTCGGCGAGCTGATGGCCGCCCAGTTCGAGGAAATGTGGCGGCGCATGGGCAAGCCGATGGCCTTCGCCATCATGGAGCAGGGGGCCAACGACGGGCAGTTCTGCGCCGACGTGCTTGGCTGGCTGCGCGAGCACGCGCCCCGGCTTTACGAGGTGCTCACCTACTGGATCGTGGAGCCCTCCGAGCGCCTCCACGAGGTGCAGCGCGCCCGGCTCTCCGGCTGGCCCCGCGCCAAGGTCCGGTGGATTTCCAAGCTGGAGGAGTTTGAGGTCGGCACCCTCTGCGGGGTGCATTTCTCCAATGAGCTGGTGGATGCCTTCCCGGTGCACCTGATCGTCCATGATGGCGTGGACTGGTCGGAAGTCTTCGTGGACGGCACGATGAAGGGAGGCTTCCGGCAGATCCACGGGCCGCTGTCCAACGCGCGCTTGCGTGAGTTCGTGCGTCGCCTGCCGACGCCTCCGCGCGATTGTCTGCCCTACCGCACCGAGGTGAACCTCCGGGCGCAGACGTGGATGGAGGACGTGGGGCGCATTCTCCGCTTCGGCTACATCCTGACCGTGGACTACGGGTATCCGCGCGAGGACTACTACGCGTCCGGCCGCCTGTCCGGCACCCTTGCCGCTTACCACCAGCACCAGCGCCTGCCCGATCCCCTGCAAAGGCTCGGCGAGGCGGACCTCACGGCGCACGTCGAGTTTACCACGCTGGCCGAGGTCGCCGAGGAGCACGGGCTGCGCTTGGCCGGTTACTGCGACCAGCACCATTTCCTCGTCGGGATGGGCGAGGACTTGCTGATGGACTTGGAATACCGCGCGCGCGGCGCCGGCGGCGTGGTGGACGAGGAGATGGCGCAGGCCATTCGCCAGTTCCGCACGCTGATGCATCCCTCCGCGATGGGGATGGCGTTCAAATACCTGTGCTTCTCAAAGGGCTCGACCCTGCCCGGCGAGCTGCTCTCGGGCTTCCGCCATGGCGGCGACCCGCGCGCGAAGCTCGGCCTGCCGCCGCCACGCTCGCGCTCCTCGGACTACGACCCGCTCTAAGGCTGGCAGCCCCGTTGCGCAAAACAAAAGGGGCGAGCCCGAAGGCCCGCCCCTTAGTGGTTAAATTGAATTCAGCCGGGATCAGCCGCCACCGCCAACCGGGGGCGTCGGCTTCGGCACGGGATCCTTGCCCTTCCTGCGGTCGCCCTTCTTATCCGCCGCCGTGGTCGAGGTCGTCCCCGCCGCGCTGGGCGTGGAGGAATTGGCCGGCGTCGTGAGCGCAGTGTCGCTCGCGCCCTTCCGGTTGCGGTTCGCCGGCTTGGTCTCGCTGCCGGCGCTCACGGGGGCGTTGCCGGTGCTGGGCGTCGAGGAACTGCTGGGCGAGGTAGAAGCGCCGGTGGTGGAGTCGGGGGAGCCCGTGGCCGACCGCGAGGTCGAGGAACTGGGGCGGCTCATCTTGCGCGCCACCTTCTTCTTGGCGCGCTTGGGTTTCTTCATCTTCGCCGAGGAAGAGGCGGGCGCGGCGGTGTCCTGGGCAGAAACGAGGCTGGGAGCCGCGATGCTGCCCGTAACCAGGAGCGCAAGGGTGGGAACGAGGAGGCGGATTTTCATGAGTGGCACAGGGGAATCGCCGGGGGGAAGGCGGTGGTTTGGTTTATTTCCGGCGCCGTAGAGACGTCAAGCCCCGGGAATCATTCAATCGGGGCCGCTCGAAGCTCCCCGATGGCGGCGCGCGCCGCTTCCTCGTCCACGTCGTCCGAGACGAGCGCCTCCCCCAGGCGCGGCGTCAGCACGAAACGCAGGCGGCCGGCGCGGAACTTCTTGTCCCGCCGCATCGCCTCGATCAAGGCATCCGTGGAAACGCCTGCCGGAAAACGCACCGGCAGGCCGAGGCGGAGGAGCAGTTCTTCCAAGGCAGCCTCGTCGTCCACCGGCAAGCCGGCGAGGCGCCGGGAGAGGCGCGCCGCGGCCATCATCCCCACCGCCACCGCCTCGCCGTGGAGGAAGGTGCCGTAGCCGGCGGCCGTTTCCAGCGCGTGGCCGAGCGTGTGGCCGAAGTTCAGCAGCTCGCGCCGGCCCGCTCGCTCGAACTCATCCGCGGCGACCACGCTGGCCTTGATGCGCACGTTGCGCGCCACCATCGCGGCGACGGCATCGTCGTCGGAGCGGGCCAGCCGCGCGAGGTCGTTCAGCAGCGCGCGATCCGCGATCACGCCGTGCTTGGCGGCCTCGGCCCAGCCCTCGTTCCACTCGCGCGGCGGCAGCGTGCGCAGGGTTTCCACGTCGGCCACCACCAAGGCGGGCGGGTGAAAGGCGCCGACGAGATTCTTGCCCGCCCGGAGGTTTACGCCGGTCTTTCCGCCCACGGAAGAGTCCACCTGGGCCATCACCGTGGTGGGCACCTGAACCACGGGAATCCCGCGCCCGAACACCGCCGCGGCGAAGCCGGCGAGGTCGCCCACCACCCCGCCGCCCAGCGCCACCACCAAGCTGCCGCGGTCCAGCCCGGCCGCGGCCATTCCCTCGCACAGCTCCTCCACGCGGTGCAGCGACTTGCTCGCCTCGCCGGCCGGCACCGCGAGCAGGGCAGGGGAGAATCCCGCCCCGCGCAGCGACTCGAGCGCCGCGCCGGCATGGAGCGCTTGCACGCGGTCGTCGGTGACCAACGCGCAGCGCCCGCCCTCGCCTGCCTGAGGCAGACCCCGCATCAAAGCGCCCAGCGTTGCGAGCAATCCGCGGCCGACGTGGACCGCATAGGAATGCCGCGACGCGGCGACCGGGATCACGCCCGCTGGCGCGGGTGGGGAGGCAGGCTCGGCAGATGGCACGGCGGAAGCTGGGAAGGAAAATCTCCCATGGCAACGCTTGACGCCGGGGAACGAAGCTCGTTACACCTAGCGCCTCCCTCCATGACTCCCGACCTGCCCCCTCCTCCCTCGTCCTCGCTCGATCCCAGCCAGCCCTCGAGCACCGGCATGCAGCCCAACGTGGCCGCCGGCCTCGCTTTCCTGTTTTCGTGGCTGGGAGGATTAATCTTCCTGCTCCTCGAAAAGCAGAGCCAGTGGGTCCGCTTTTGGGCCGCGCAGGCGCTGGTGGTCGGAATTGGCGTCGTCGCGCTTTCCATCGTGATCCAGATCCTGGTGCGCATCCCCGGCCTCGGCGTTCTGATCGCCCTGCTCTCGATGTTCCTGTGGCTGGGCGTCCTGGTTTTCGTCATCTACGGCGCCATCCAGGCGTTCACCGGGAAGACTTGGGAAATTCCGGTGGTGGCCCCCTATGCTCGCACGCTGATGACGAAGATCGGCGGCTGAACTCAGGGCTCGGTCGGGAAGTCCTTGGCGGCGATGGCATCAAGGCCCTCCGCCGCGTCCCATGCCACCAGCGCCGGCTCGGAGCGCAGCCACGTTTCCTGCCGGCGCGCGTATTGGCGCGTGGCGATGGTGATCCGCTCGCGGCACTCCGCCTCGGTGATCTCGCCCGCGAGGCAGGCGCGCGCGTCGGCTAGGCCGAGCATCTGCGCGGCCGTCGGGCCGATGCTCCCGGGCGGTGTCGCGGCGACCTCCGCCAGCATCCCG
>CALMOL010000124.1:6947-8149 GCA_937871685.1 uncultured Verrucomicrobiota bacterium | reverse complement strand
CCCGCGGGCGGTCCAGAACGACCCGCTGGCCCATCGGAAACCTCCCGCGGCCACTTCCGAACCCCGCCTGGCCAGTGAGGAACCTCCCGCGAGAAGTCTGAAACCAGCCTCAAGTCCCCCACGGCAAACTGGCGGAGGAAACCGCCGAGGAGGGTTTGCGCTGGCAAAGGCTCAAGGGTTGCCGCGCTGGCCTATTTCAGACCAATCGGCACCTGCCTTTCCCGAATCGCCAAAAGCGCGCCCCTTGCCCAGATTGCAAGAAAAGCGGCCGTTTGGTGTCAGCCGGTCGCGCGCGACCCTCCTTCAGTGACAGGCCGGGGGATGGAATTTTTTCCAGTCGGCGGCATCCAATCGGTGGGTCGCGACGGATTGTCCGTCGCCGCCCGCCTTCATGATGAAATCTCCTTTGTCTCGCCTTTTGTGGCTCCTCCCGCTCGCGGCGGCGAGCCTGACCTTCCTTCACGCCGAGGACGCCAAGCCCGGCGCCCCCAGGCCGCCGGGCTGGAAGACGGCCGAGGAATGGAAGAAAATTCTCCCATCCGAGACCTTCGAGGTGATGGTCAAGGAAGGCACCGAACGGCCCGGCACCTCGCCGCTCAACAAGGAAAAGCGGACGGGTGCCTACTACTCCGCCGCCGCGCCCGACCAACTGCTCTTCCGCTCGGAGGACAAGTTTGATTCCGGCACCGGCTGGCCCTCCTTCACCCGGCCCGCCTCGCCGGACGCCGTCACCGAGCGCATCGACCGCTCCTTCGGCGTCCGCACCGAGATTCTCGACGCCCGCACCGGCCTGCACCTGGGCCACGTCTTCGACGACGGCCCACCGCCCACCGGCAAGCGCTACTGCATGAACGGCGTGGCATTGAAATTCATCCCTCGCGAGGGCGCGGCGGCTCCCAAGAAGCCCTGACGAGGAGGAAAAATCCAAGATCGAAGCTTCAAGCTTCAAAGCCCGAGCCGGCGCGCGCCCATCCCCGGAGCGCCGGTGGGAACCAGAACGTTTTTCCGGGTGGTGGAAAAAGCAGAAGGTGCGAGCGGAAACGCCCGCGCCTTCTGTCTTTGGGCGTGAACCAGTCGTGCTGGCCGACGTATTACCGAACCCACAAGATGCAGCCGCGTGAGCGGCGACCCCACCATAACCCCGCGCGTGAGCGGGGGTTTTGGCAACCGCACGCGCCCCCGCGCGATAGGCACCCCCCCGC
>CALMOL010000124.1:0-6937 GCA_937871685.1 uncultured Verrucomicrobiota bacterium | reverse complement strand
CGGCTGACGCGGCGGGCTAAGTGAAGGAGTCTAGTTCCCGGCGCTGAAGGTCCGGGCTTTCGTCGGGTCGCCGCGCACGCGGCTCTCAGGCTTCGCTGCTGATTGCGCGTCGGTATCAGAGTTCGACCCGCATTTTCTCCCTCGCCACGCGGATGTCCACGCCGGGCAGGGTGGCGTGCACCTGCGCTTCCAGCGCCTCGATTCCACCGAAGAGGAAAGGCGCCAAGTGGGTAAGGAACACGCGCCGCACCGGCCGATCCTTGAGCCACCCCAGCATGGCCTCGGCTGGGAAATGGCAAAACTCGGTCACCAGCACGTCGGCTGGCGTCTCCAGGGGGACGGCGAGATCCTCGGGCTTGGCAATATCACCAGAAAAGACGACGCGTGGGCCATCGGGAAGCTGGAAGGCCAGCGAATAGGCGCGCAGTTGCTCTGGCCGATAGCGCCGGCCGGCCGCGCGAGCGCGCTCGGAGGAGGAGAAGACTTGCTCCAGATGCGTCGTCGGCGTGGGCGTGACGGCGATTCCATTCCACGTCACCGGCTCGGCGTCGGCGCCTTCAGCCGGCTCCCAGGGGTGCCATTGAACCTCGTAGCCAAGAAAATCTTCCGGCAAATAGACCGCCTCCAGCCAAGCGCGCAACGGCGCGAGGATGCAGCGCGGCAGGAAGATCGGGAGCGGCTCCTTGCGCCCCTCGACGAAGCCGCCTTGGAGCAGCATCGGCAAGCCGCCGATGTGGTCGGAATGCGCGTGGGTGATGAACACCGCCGCGACGTCCGAGGATCTCCAGCCGAGGTCGCGCACCGTGAAGGCGGCCGGCTCGCCCACATCCACGAGCACGCGGCCGGCCGGGGTTTCGAGCAAGGCGGAGGAGCAGAGTTGGCCCGGCAGCGGGACGCCGGGCGCAGTGCCGAGAAAAGTCAGCGAGGACACGAGGGGAAAAAATCAGGGTTGTAGATTCGAGGCAAGCGACTTGCTCGGGTGCAAGAAATCCATCCTTCGATCTTGCTTTTCCTGACACATCCCTGGGTTGAACGAACACAAAAAATATTTGCCACCCCCTCGCGGACCTGTTACGAGGGGCGCTCGCCGAGCCAGACCTCGTCAGTTTGTTCCCCTGATCCCGCCTCCGCTTCATGATTCGACGCCTGCCCATCCTCCTGACCCTGTCCTTGGCCGCCCTCGTTTTCACGTGGATGGCAACCGCCGAGTCCTCCACCGCCTACGTGCGCCTGGCAGACGGCTTTGACTTCCCGGTCGGCAAGGTGGCAGCGAACATGCCGGCCACGGGCGAGGGCTACTACGTGGCGCGCGGCTACCGCCCCAACGGGCACCTCGGTGAGGATTGGAACGGCAACGGCGGCGGCAACACCGACCTCGGCGACCCGGTCTATTCCTCGGCCAACGGCATCGTGGTCTTCGCCAAGGACGTGCGCCTCGGCTGGGGCAACGTGGTCATCGTCCGCCACAACTACCGCGACACCGACGGCGCCATCAAGGCGGTGGATTCCCTTTACGGCCACCTGGAGCGCATCGTGGTGCGCGAGGGCCAGCAGTTGAAGCGTGGCGAGCAGGTCGGCACCATCGGCACCAACCGCGGGATGTATGACGCCCACCTCCATTTCGAGATGCGCAAGAACCTGAACGTTGGCATCGACCGCATGCAGTTTCCGCGCGACTCCTCGGTGTATTGGTCGCCCTCGCCCTTCATCAGCGCCCACCGCTCCCTCCAGTCCGGTGGTGGTTACCCGGTGGCGATCAACACCTTCGGCGCCAACCCCAACCGCGTCCTCTACGCGCCCTCGGACGACTCGCAGCTCACCAACGGCGAGGCCCGCGCCATGCGCGCCGGCTATTCCCGCTCCGTTCCCGGCAAGCGCGCCAAGGGCCAGTGGCGCGTGTCGCGGTTCTGAGTTCCGCGGCTTTCACACCTCAACCTCCGAAAGGGCGGCCACACGGCCGCCCTTTTTGTTTGGCGTGCGCCCGCGGGCAGGGCATCATCGCGCCGGCCGCCCCCCTAGACCCATGATTTCCGTCTCCATCGAAGGAGTCGTCAAGCGCTTCGGCGCCGTGACCGCGCTCAACGGCATCGACCTGCGCATTGAGCCCGGCGAGCTGTTCTTCCTGCTCGGCCCCTCCGGCTGCGGCAAGACCACGCTTCTGCGCTGCATCGCCGGCTTCTACCTCCCCGAAGAGGGGTGCATCCGGTTCGGCGACGACGACGTGACCCATCTGCCGCCGCACAAGCGAAACACCGGCATGATGTTCCAGTCCTACGCCCTGTGGCCGCACCTTTCCGTGGCCGGAAATGTCGCGTTCGGCCTGGAGGAGCGCCGCGTGCCCAAGGCCGAGATTCGCGACCGCGTGAAAGCCGCGCTCGCCTCCGTGAAGATGGCCGCCTACGCCGACCGCAAGATCAACCAGCTCTCCGGCGGCCAGCAGCAGCGCGTGGCCCTCGCGCGCGCGCTCGTGATCCAGCCGCGCTGCCTGCTGCTCGACGAGCCGCTTTCCAACCTCGACGCCCGGTTGCGCCTGGAGATGCGCGCCGAAATCCGCCGCGCGTGCAAGGAGAACGGCCTCACGGCTATCTACGTGACCCACGACCAAAAAGAGGCGCTCTCCATCGCCGACCGCCTCGCCATCCTTGATGGAGGCAAGATCGCGCAGGTCGGCCCGCCGCGGGAGGTGTATCGCCGGCCCGTCTCGCGCCTCGTGGCTGACTTCATCGGCGAGACCAATTTTCTCCCCGGCGAGCTCGTCGAGGTGGACGACGACAAGGCCCGCGTTCGCACCGCGCACGGCGAGTTCACCGGCTTCCTCACCGATGACTCGTGGCATCCCGCCGCGGGCGAGAAGGTGGTCGTGTCCGTGCGCCCCGAGTCGTGGCGCCTGGAAAAGGTGGACGACTATGCCCCCACCATCAACTCAGTGAAGGGCCGCCTCGGCCGCGCCACGTATCTGGGCGAGCTGGCGCAATACGACTTCAAGCCCTCCGCGGCGGGCGCAGACGAACTCAAGATGTTCGAGCTGAACCCCCGCCACGTGCCTGGCCGCGGCGACGACGACCTCATGGCCGTGACCGACGCCGAGGATGTGGTGGTCTTGCGCGGAGGTGAATCGTGAGTCGTGAATGGTGAATTGTGCTGGCGCGGATGTGCGAAACCTCTCTTAGCGGCGGTGCGTGACTGCCGCGCGTGACACGACAGCGGGCCTACGATTCACCATTCACGATCCACGATTCACCTCCCCCGCCGCCATGTGGAAACCCCTCCTTCTTCTTGCCGCTCTCGCCGCGATCATCGGCGCGCCCTTCGCGCTCAAGCCGAAGGAGAACCTCGTCACCGCGGCCGACCGGACCCTCGTGGTCATTACGCCGCACAACGAGGCCATCCGCTACGAGTTCGCGCGCGCGTTCCGCGACTCTTACCGGGCAAAGCATGGCCAGACCGTGCGCATCGACTGGCGCGTGATCGGCGGCACCTCGGAGATCGGGCGCTACCTCGCCTCCGAGTTCGAGACGGCCTTCGCCAACCACTGGCGCACTTTCCACGGCCAGCCGTGGACCGACGAGGCGCGCGGCGCCTTCGCCGACCCGCGCGTCCAGCCGGCCGACACGCCCGCGTCCGACACGCCCGCGCAGAAGGCGCGCCGCGCCTTCCTCGAGAGCAACGTGGGCATCGGCATCGACCTGTTCTTCGGCGGAGGTTCCTTCGACTTCGACCGGCAAGCCAAGGCGGGCCGTCTCGTGGACTGCGGCCTCCTCGCCAAGCGGCCGGAATGGTTTGGCGACCAAGCCATCCCCCCGCGCCTTGGCGGCGAAGAAGCCTATGATCCCGCCGGCCGTTGGATCGGCACCGTCCTTTCCGGCTACGGCATCTGCTCGAACCTCGACGTGCTCGCCCGCCTGCATGTAAAACAGCCGCCATCTCAGTGGACCGAGCTGGCCAAGCCCGCCTTCTTCCGCCAGCTCGCGCTGGCCGATCCGACCAAGTCCTCCTCCGCCGGCAAGGCTTACGAGATGCTCGTCCAGCAACTCATGCAGCAGGCGGCCGGCAGCGGCGCGTCGGACACCGCCACCGTCGCTGAGTCCAAGGCCGCCGAGGCGCGCGCGAAGTCGGTCGGCTGGAATGACGCCCTTGCCACGCTCATCAAGCTCGGCGCCAACACGCGCTACTTCTCCGACACTTCGCAGAAGCCGGCCGTGGACGTGGGCGCAGGCGACGCCGCCGCGGCGATGAGCATCGACTTCTACGGCCGGCAGGAGGCCGAGGCCTCCGCCGGGCGCGGCGGCGAGAATCGCGTCGCCTTCGTCTCCCCGGCGGGCGGCACGTCCTACGGCGTGGATCCCATCGCGTTGCTGCGCGGCGCGCGCGAGGCGGACCTGGCGAAGGAGTTCATCGAGTTCGTGATGAGCCCCGAGGGACAAAAACTGTGGAACTACCGGCGCGGCGAGCCGGGCGGGCCGGAGAAGTTCTCGCTGCGCCGCCTGCCGGTGCGTCCTGACCTTTACGGCGCCGAGCACCTCCCGCACCTGTCCGATCCCGACGTGCGTCCCTATGACCAAGTGGGCGACTTCGTGTATCGGCCGGAATGGACCGGCAAGCTCTTCCAAACGCTGGGCTTCCTCATCCGTGTGATGTGCCAGGACGCCCACGACGAGTTGGCCGAAGCCTGGAAGGCGGTGCAGGAAAACGGCTACCCGAGCGAGGCCACGCGGACGCTGCTCGACGTGAGCCGCGTGAGCTACGCCGAGGCCAGCGGCCCGATCCGCCAGGCGATCGAATCCAAGGACAAGATCCTCGAGGTGCGTCTCGCCAAGGAACTGGGCGACCACTTCCGCGCCCAGTATCTGCGCGCCGCCCAGCTCGCGCGGGAGAGGAAATAAAGGATCGCAAGCCGCTTCACTCTGGCGGCACGACGCGATCCCCACTCGCGCCGCATTCCGGCCGGACGCGCGGGAAGGCGGATGCGATTCACCCGCATGGCCGTCGCTCCCTTTCCCGAATCCGCCGGTCCGCCCCCGCCGCCGCGCCAGTTCACCTGGCGCCGCGCGGGACAGTATCTCGGGCGCGCCACGCGGCTGCGCTGCGTGCATTGCGGGATCTCGCCGATGTTTCTGCCGGTGACGCGCACGCGGCGGTTGAGCGACTGGTTCCAGCCGCTCGATGGCTGTCCGCGCTGCGGCTACCCCTACGAGCGTGAGATCGGCTACTTCCTCCTTGCCATCTGGGCGGTAAACTACGGCTTCAGCGTGATCCTCTCGCTGATCATCTACGCGATCCTGGAGTGGAAATTCTCGCTCTCGATCCCCGCGCTCATCGCCGCGGTGATCGCGCCGGTGGCAATCTTCTCCTTCCTCTTCGCACGCCATTCCAAGTCCTATTTCCTGGCCTTCGATCACTTTTTCGATCCACCGGTGCCCGACCACGAGGACGGCGATCCGGGCGGCAACGTCCCCGCGCCGCTGTCCGATGCGCCTCCGCCCGCGCCCGCACCATCCGTGGTCGTCACGAGGTGAAGGTGCAAAGAAAAGGGCGGACGCCGGTGCGTCCGCCCTCGGTGAAAGAAGCGTTGTCCTGGCCGTTCGTTCAGGCAGCCGGTGCGGTGCGGCGCAGGCGACCGCGGAAATTCCACAGCACCGTGCCGGCGAGCAGAGCGCCCGCGGCGTAGGTGGACGGCTCGGGCACCACCACGATCGAGGCGGTATAGTGCGGGCCGGTCGAGGCGCCGGCGGAGTTGCTGTCGAAGGATCCCGGGAACCCCGCCAAGGTATATGGGGCGTTCACGTAGGCATCGAAAACGTAGGTGCCGTTCACGACGCCTTGCAGAAGATTGCGCGTCTGCCCAGCGGCGGCGAAGGCGCTGGCAGCGGTGCCGCCAGTGCCCGTCAAAGTGATGGCAGAGTAAGCGTAAATGGAAAGATTCGTGGCTCCAGAGGGATACACGCGGTAAAACAACGTCGCGGGAGTCGTGAAGTTGTAATTGCCGTCGCCCTGCGTGTTTGCCTGACCGCCCGTGAGAAAGTAGGTGAGCGCTCCCTGGCCGATGTTGAACGTGCCAAGGGTGGCGGGGAGCAACGGTCCAGGTTGGCCATACTGGCCGGGGGTGGTGCCGGCGGTCCCGAGGTGGTAGGTGCCGACCGCGCCGGTGGTGCTGGTGCCGTTCGCGAAGGTGCCGAACGAATCCGTGATCCCGGCGGCTTGGATGCCGCCGGCGAGGGCACACGAGAGAAGGAGAAGAGCAGCGCGCATGGGTCTGGATGAATGAACGGATTGGGTTGTAATGAGGCTTTTCCCCAGCGACAAGACATTCTTTTGACAAATTTATGACCCCGGCGCGGGTCAGCCCCCGGCCGCCTCGCGGCGTAGCACCCGTTCCTCCGCGCGAAGCAGTGCCTCCGGCGTGCCGGCCAGCTCTGTTTCCGCCTCGGCGACGCGGCCAAGACGGCGCAGCGCCACGGCTCGCAACAGACGCACGGCGGGATGAGGAAAGGGCATGGGCGCGAGATCCAGCGCCGCGAGGGCGCCGGTGGCATCGTCCGCGCGCAGCCGCGCAAGACCGAGGGCAGCGCGCGGCATCACGCAGCGTGCCTCGGTCTGCAATAGCTCTTCGGCGCGCGCGCGGCGCGGGGTCAGCGGTTCACCGCCGAGCAACTCGTAGTAGAGCAACTCGCCTTCCAACTCGGCGTTGTCCGGCCACTCGCGGCGCATTCGGGCCAATGCCTCGCGGGCGGGGCGCACGTCGTCGGCCAGCGAAGCGAGGCGCAGCAAGCCCTGGTGGGCGGTCAGGTTGCGCGGCGCGAGAGCCACGGCCAGCGCGCTCTTGCCCGTCGCCGTCGGCCCGACGATGGCGAGGAGCCGCGGCATCAGGCGACGCGCAGCAGCACCAGCGCGACAACGAGCGTCAGCACGACGAACGCGCCGATCTGCTGCGTACGGG
>CALMOL010000123.1 GCA_937871685.1 uncultured Verrucomicrobiota bacterium | reverse complement strand
ACCGAGATCTACCCCCAGTTCCTCCGCACGGTGCGTGATCAGATAGCGGTCAAATACGAAGTCTTCTATCCGCCCTGGCAACGCTGGTATGCCGTGCGCGGCTTTCCCATCCGGTGCGGCGGCATGACCAACTATTTCCGGGACATCACCGAGGAAAAGCTGGCGCATGATCGGCTCGCCCGGAGCGAGGAGCAGTTTCGCTCGTTCGTGGCGGCCACCTCGGACACCGTTTACAAGATGAGCGCGGACTGGACGGAGATGCGCTATCTCGAGGGAAAGCGGTTCCTCGCCGACACGCAGGATCCGAGTCGCGCATGGGTGGAGCGCTACCTCCCGGCCGAGGATTATCCAGCTGTGCGCGCCGCCATACAGGAAGCCATCCACCGCCGGCGACCCTTCGAACTGGAGCACCGCGTGAAGCGCGCGGACGGCACGACTGGCTGGACTTTTTCGCGGGCCGTCCCGCAGTTCGACGCGCAGGGCGAGCTCAGCGAATGGATCGGTGCGGCGCGCGACGTGACCCTCGCCAAAGCCGCGCAGGAAACTTTGCGCAAAAGCGAGGAGCAGTTTCGCGACTTGGCCGACAGCATGCCGCAGATGGTGTGGGCATCGCGGCCGGATGGCACCATCGACTACCACAACCGTCGCTGGTATGACTACACGGGCCTGCCAGAAGGCAGCACCGGGGACTCGACCTGGGATTCGGCCACCACCCCGGGCGATGCGCGGCGCATCCACGCGAGCTGGCATCACGCCGTGCGCACCGGTGAGCCCTTTGAGCTGGAATATCGGCTGCGCCGCGCTTCCGACGGGTCGCTGCGCTGGCACCTGGGGCGCGGCATCCCCATTCGCGATGAAGCCGGCCGCATCATGCGCTGGTATGGCACCACCACCGACATCCACGAATACAAGGAGCTTCTCTCGCGGAATGAAGAATTGCTGAGAAGCGAGCGCACGGCACGCTCAGAGGCCGAGCGCACCAGCCAGATGAAGGACGAATTCCTGGCGGCCCTTTCCCATGAGCTGCGCACGCCTCTGACGCCCGCGCTGATGGCGGCCACGGAACTGCTCGACGACGAGCGCCTGCCCGCCGACGTGCGCGAGCAACTTATCCTCATCGAGCGCAGCGTCGCCTTGGAGGCTCGGCTCATCGATGACCTGCTCGACCTGAGCCGCGTGATCCACGGCAAGCTCGCCCTGCGTTCCGCGCCCTGCGACATGCACTCGCTCATCGGTCAGGCGGTGGGCATCGTCCTGGACGATGCGCGCGAGAAGGGCATCCGCGTGGCGATGGAGCTTGCCGCGGAGCACTTCCATCTTGAAGGCGACACGACCCGGCTCCAGCAGGTGTTTTGGAACCTGCTGCGCAACGCCGTGAAGTTTACCCCCGCGGGCGGGCACGTCAGCGTTCGCTCCCATAATTTTGCCGGGCAGCTCCGCGTCGAGGTGGAGGACAACGGTATCGGCTTCGATCCCGCCGCGGCCAAGCGGATCTTCAATCCCTTCGAGCAGGCGACGCACGGGACGGGGCGCCAGTTCGGCGGTCTGGGCATGGGATTGGCGATCACGCGCGCGGTGGTCGAACTGCACCACGGCACCATTCACGCCGAGAGCCCAGGTCTTGGCCAGGGAGCCACGTTTGTGGTCGGCCTGCCCGGTGCGGTGGAGGGTCACGCCCAGCCAGCCGTGATGGAAATCCTGGCACCGGCGAGCGCGAAGCCAGACGCCGTGCTGAGCCTGCTGGTCGTGGAGGATCACGAGCCTACGCGCAACGTGCTCGGCCGCTTGCTGCGCCGCGCGGGCCATGTGGTAGTCGCCACGGGCAGCTTGGCCGAGGCAAGTGCCGCGGCCGACGCACATGCCTTCGACGCGGTGATCTCGGATCTGGGCCTGCCTGACGGCACCGGCCATGAGCTGATGATTTACCTGAGCGAGCACCACGGCCTGCCCGGCATCGCGCTGAGCGGTTACGGCGCCGAGGAAGACGTGCGTCGCTCGCGCGAGGCGGGGTTCAGCATCCACTTGGTCAAGCCGGTGAACGCCGGTGAGTTGCGCCGGTCGCTTCGGGAGCTGGTGGGTTGAGGAGCCCGCGAGCCCTCATTTCGATGCCCGGCGTCTCTGGCCAGGCGATGCCCAAGTCACGCCGACTCAGCGGGCGGTGTGGAAGGCAGGCCGTTGCCGGATCGGATGCTTTCCAGGATCGGATCGACCAAGCCTTCGAACCCACCTTTTCGCATGCCCGTCAGCAACTGGATGGTGAGGGCGGCGGGTCCGTCGAAACTGAAATCGCTTCCTTCAAAACGGCAGTTCACCAAGGCAAATCCGCCGTGTCCAAAGATGACGAGCCGGCACTTTTTGAAGATGCATTGGTCGAAGGTGATGTGGTCCAGGGCGATTTCTTGGTTCTCGAAGGTCTGGCTGGTAAGACGCATGCCTGACCCTACGAGCATCTCACAGCGCTCCAAGTCAGTTTCGCCGGGGTCGTGGTTGGGCTTGGACCCGCCGAAGTTCTCGCGGACGACGCGCCACGGGCTCACAGGGTGCGGGCAAGGTAAGGCGCGGTGCGACTGGCGCGGGACTTTGCCACGCTGGATGGCGGTCCGGCGGCGGCGATCTTCCCGCCCTCGTCGCCGGCGCCGGGGCCGAGGTCGATGATCCAGTCGCTCGCCGCCGCGACGTGCATGTCGTGCTCGACGACGACCACGGTGTTGCCGGCCTCGACCAAGTCGTCGAGTTGCCGCATGAGACGCTCCACGTCGGAGGGGTGCAGGCCGGTCGTTGGCTCGTCGAGAATGTAGAGCGTGTTGCCGCGGCTCGGGCGCTGCAGCTCGGTGGCCAGCTTGATGCGTTGCGCCTCGCCGCCGGAAAGCTCGGTGGCCGGCTGGCCGAGCCGCAGGTAGCCGAGGCCGACCTGCCGCAGCACATCCAGGGAGCGCGCCAGCGACGGCTCGTCGGCGAAGAACTCGCCCGCCGCGTCCACCGTGAGGCCGAGCACCTCGGCGATGTTCCGGCCGCGGTATTGAATCTCGAGCGTTGGGGCGTTGTAGCGCGCGCCGTGGCAGACCGGGCAGGGCGCATAGACGCCGGGCAGGAAGAGCAGCTCGACGAAGACGAAGCCCTCGCCCTCGCATTTCTCGCAGCGGCCCTTGGCGACGTTGAAGGAAAACCGGCCGGCATCGTAGCGGCGCGCGCGCGCGGTCTTGGTGGCGGCGAACAGGCGGCGCACGTGATCGAAGAGGCCGGTGTAGGTGGCGAGGTTCGAGCGCGGCGTGCGGCCGATGGCCTTTTGGTCCACGCGCACGAGGCGCTTGATTGCGTCCATGCCCTCCGTGATCTCGCCGCCCGCGGGGACGACGGCGGCGCGCTCCAATTCCTCGATGTCGTCTTCATCCAGCGGGGCCTTGTAGCCGAGGTGCCTGGCCACCAGTTCCACCAGCACTTGGCTCACGAGACTCGACTTCCCGGAGCCCGAGACGCCGGTGACGGTGGTGAAGGCGCCGAGCGGGAACGCCGCGTCGAGCCCGCGGAGATTATTCCGCGTGACGCCCCGCAGCCGCAGCCAGCCGCGGGGCTCGCGCGGGATTCGACGCAGCGGCGCGTGGTTGCCAAAGAGGTGCCGGCACGTTTGGGAGGCGGCTACCTGCTCGAGCCCTGCGAGCGGCCCGCTGTAGAGCACCTCGCCGCCTTTTTCGCCGGCCGCCGGCCCCACCTCGACGATCCAATCCGCGCGTCGGATCACGTCCAGCTCATGCTCGACCACGAAGAGCGAGTTGCCGGATGCCTTCAGCTTCGACAAAGCCACGAGCAGCGCCTCGGTGTCCGCCGGGTGCAGGCCGGCCGAGGGCTCGTCGAGGACATACACCACGCCAAAGAGGTTCGAGCGCACCTGCGTGGCGAGCCGCAGGCGCTGGAGCTCGCCGGGCGAGAGCGTCGGCGTGCTGCGGTCGAGGGAAAGGTAGCCCAGCCCGAGGTCGAGCAGCACCGCGAGGCGCGCCGCGAGATCCTGCGCGATCCGCTGCGTGACCATCGTCTTCTCGGGGTGCGCGATTGCCAGCTTCGCCCAGCCCGGCGCGCTCCCCGTCGCGTAGGGCGCGACGATCGCCGCCACGCGCTTCAACGGCAGGCCAGAGAGCGCCGCGATGTCGAGGCCGGCGAAGGTCACCGACAGCGCCTCGGCGCGCAGCCGGCGGCCGTGGCAGAGCGGGCATTCGCTGCTCACCATGTAGCGCGCCACGCGCTTCTTCATCGTGGCGCTTTCCGTCTTGGCGAAGGTTTCCAGCACGTAGCGCCGCGCGCCGGTGAAGGTGCCCATGTAGCTCGGCGGTTCCTTGCGCTTGATCGCGCGGCGCACCTCGTCGCGGTCCCAGCCGGCATACACCGGCACCACGGGCTGCTCGTCGGTGAAGAGGAGCCAGTCGCGGTCCTTTTTCGGCAGGTCGCGCCAGGGCTTGTCGATGTCGTGGCCGAGCGTGGTGACGATGTCGCGCAGGTTTTGCCCGTGCCAGGCCGGCGGCCACGCGGCGATGGCGCGCTCGCGGATGCTCAGCGAGGGATCAGGCACCATCGAGTGCTCCGTCACCTCATACACGCGGCCCAGGCCGTGGCAGCGCGGGCACGCGCCCTCCGGCGTGTTCGGGGAGAAGGATTCCGCGTAGAGCAGCCCCTGGCCGGGCGGGTAGTCGCCGGCGCGCGAGTAGAGCATGCGCAGGAGATTCGAGAGCGTGGTGACGCTGCCCACGGACGAGCGCGTCGTCGGCGAGCCGCGCTGCTGCTGGAGCGCCACCGCCGGCGGCAGACCGTCGATCTCATCGACCTGCGGGATGCCCACTTGGTGAAAGAGCCGCCGCGCGTAGGGAGCGACCGATTCCAGATACCGCCGCTGCGCCTCGGCGTAGAGGGTGCCGAAGGCAAGCGAGGACTTGCCAGACCCCGAGACCCCGGTGAAGACCACCAGCGCGTCGCGCGGGAGGTCCACGTCGATGTTCTTGAGGTTGTGCTCCCGCGCGCCCCGCACGCGCACGAACCGGCTGGTGGTTGCATCGGGCGGAGATGAAGGCCGGGAAGACATGCGCAGTGAAACGAGGCGCTCCCGTTTCAAGCGCGAGCTCGCCCGTCCAAGGATCGTCAGGGAGTCTCGCGACGGTTGTCCTTCTCAAAGGTGATCGACTTGGTCGGCCTACGACGCGACACCGGGGCAAGGCTCGCTCCTTGCTCTTGGGTGCCGGCTCAATCTTTCGCCGAAACCCAAGCGCAGCTCACCAAGGAAATCCGACTTGTTCTCCATCCGCATGAACGACACCAAAACACCTTCGCCCTCCTCGTTGTGCCTTTGCTTGGCCTCGGTGCTTGGGCTCGCGGCATCCTCGGTCCAGGCGCAGGTGGCGGTTCCCGTCACGCAGAGCGTCACGACCTACCGCTTCGACCATTACCAGACGGGCATCAACCCGAACGAGTCCATCCTCCGGCCGAGCAACGTCGTCGCCGGCACTTTCGGGTCGCTCTTCGCCACGCCCATCGACGGCGCGGCCTATGCCCAGCCACTTTACCTTTCCAACCTCACCATTGGCGGCGTGAAGCGCAACGTGGCCTTCGTCGCCACGATGCACGACTCGGTCTATGCGTTCGACGCCGACACGGGCGTCCAGCTTTGGAAGACGTCCTTCATTTCGTCGAATTCCACCGACGTGCCGCTGATCACCGCCGTGCCCAGCACCGACCTGCCCGGTTCGGGCAACTCAGACGTGGATGGGCCCGAGGTGGGCATCCAGAGCACGCCGGTCATCGATGAGACTGCCGGCACCATCTACGTGGTCGCCAAGACCAAGGAAACCGGCCGTGGCGACGGCAACATCCATTACGTCCAGCGGCTCCACGCCCTCGACGTGGCCACGGGGGCGGAAAAGCTCGGCGGCCCCAAGGTCATCGGCGACACCACCTGCAACAACTCGAATCCCGGCACCGGCGGCACCTCCACCTACGACTTCAACCTTTCTGCCAACCCGCAGACGCCCTCCCAGGCGGGCAACGGCGACAACGCCGCCGGCGGGCGCGTGTATTTCAACGCGCTGCGCAACCTCCAGCGCTGCTCCCTGACGCTCGCCAACGGCGTCGTGTATGTGGGCTGGTCCTCGCACGGCGACGCCCGGCCCTACCACGGCTGGCTCGTCGGCTTCGACGCCGCGACGCTGCTGCCCGTTCCCTCGCTCGTCTTCTGCACCACGCCCAATGGCTCGCAGGGCGGCATCTGGCAGAGCGGGGCCGGCCCCACCATCGACAACGATGGCAATCTCTTCATCTCCACCGCCAACGCCGGGGCCGCTTGGTGCGCCAACCAAACCGCCGGCAACATCGCCGAGTCGTTCGTCCGCTTCAATCCCTCCAACGGCCTGATTGTTGGCGCGGCGGGCTTCGATTTCTGGGCGCCGGGCGATGCGCCCGGGCTCGGCAACGCGGATTCCGGCGTCGGCTCCGGCGCGCTGGTGCTGATCGATGTTCCCGGCACGATTCCTCACCTCTGCATGGGAGGCGGAAAGAACGGCAAGATCTACGTGGTCAACCGCGACAACATGGGCGGTTTCCTGAACGGCGGCGGCGATCGTGACGTGCAGACCTTCACGTTCAGCCGGACATTCTATTTCGGCGCCCCCGTCTTCTTCAACAACTGCCTCTTCTTCGACGGCAGCCCCATCCAGGGCTTCACGTTTAATCCGAACGGCAGCACGTTCACGGCCTCCGGCAGCGCTTCCTACGGATATTCCGGCCGCGGCGCCGGCTTCGTCATCTCCGCCAACGGCACCACCAACGCCATCCTTTGGAGCTTCAGCACGGGCGTGCTGAAGGCTATCCGTCCAGAAAGCATCGCCGGCCCGAATGCCCAGACCAACGTGGCGGAGTTTTACCAGACGCCGCTGGGCGACCGTTCCACCGTGAAGTTCACCCATCCGGTCGTCATCAACGGCAAGGTCTATGCGGCCAACAAGACCGCCTTCCTCGGCTACGGCTTGCTCAACCAGACCAAGCCCACCGTCACGATTGCCGCCTCGCAGCCGACCGCGGTGGCCGGCCAGACGCCCGGTCAGTTCACCTTCACCCGGGGTGGCTCCACGACGGGAAACCTGCGTGTGACCTACGCGATCGGCGGCACGGCGCAGGGTGGGACCGATTACACGACGCTGCCGGGCTTCGTGACCATCCCCGATGGCGTCGCCTCGGCGACCGTCCCGATCAGCGCCCCATCCGGTGCGGCGAGCAACACCAGCGTCGTTCTCCAGGTCTCCGCCAACGCCAACTACGCCGTCGGCAGCACGCCGCAGGCGAGCGTGGCCATCCTGCGTCCATTCGACGCGTGGCGCGCGCAGGTCTTTGGTTCCCAAGCCAACTCGCCGGACGCCGCGCCGACCGCGGACTTCGACCACGACGGAATCGCCAACCTGCTGGAATACGCCTTCGACACGAATCCCACCGCTGCCTCGACCACTCCCGGCCAAGTCGTGGGCGTGCAGAACGGCAACCGGTTGACGATCTCCTTCCACCGCCGCCTGCAAACCGACGCCGCCCTCACCTTCCGGGTCAGCGCCGCAAACGCGCTCGCTGGCGGCACTTGGAACACCCTCGCGACGAAGACCGGCGGTGCCGCATGGGCGGCAGCCTCGGGCGTAAGCATCGCGGACGACCCCAACACGGGCGCAGTCACCGTGACCGACTCCCAGCTCCTCAGCGACCAGCCCCGGCGCTTCCTGCGGATCACGGCCGAGCTCACCGGCAACTGAGACGGGTTGTAAAGCCGCCTCCACGACGGTCGCGGGTGAGCATGAGGAGTCGGGAGGAGTGTGACCATCGTCTCGTCCTACACGCCCTGCCGCCCCGGTCCTACATGTGCGGGCACCAGCGTCGCCGAAGTCACTGAGCTATGCGCTCTCCCCCTCTCCCTCTCGCCTTCCTTCCCCCGCTTGGCTCCGCGCCTTTCGCCTTTGCCCAATCGCCCGCGACCGACGCCGTCCCGACG
>CALMOL010000122.1:9931-10348 GCA_937871685.1 uncultured Verrucomicrobiota bacterium | reverse complement strand
ATCGGACTCGACGGCGACATCCCGTGGAAGATCCCGGCCGACTTCGCGCACTTCGCGCTCGAGCGCGGCGGCAACGGCGCTCCCGTCGAGCTTGGCCGCGGGGCCATGGGCGTGACTTACCTGGCCACCGACCAAAGCCTCCACATCAAGGTGGCGCTCAAGGTCATCAACCCCGAGCGCGTGGGCGACCACTCCTCGCTGGCGCTCTTCCTGCGCGAGGCCCGCGCTGCGGCCAAGGTGCGGCATTCAAAGGTGGCGAGCGTGCTTTACCTCTCCGAGCGGCCCGGCAGCGTGTTCTACGCGATGGAGTTCGTGCCGGGCGAGCCGCTGCGCCGGTGGATCGAGCGGCACGCGCCCGTTCCGCCGCCGCTCGCGCTTGCGCTCGCCGAGCAAATCGCTTCCGGCCTTGGCGCGATC
>CALMOL010000122.1:5751-9921 GCA_937871685.1 uncultured Verrucomicrobiota bacterium | reverse complement strand
TCGCCTACGAGCTGCCGCTGGTGCTCGGCGTCATCGGCGTGGTGATCCAGGCCGCGGTGACGCTGGTCGTGTGGCTCGTGACGCTGCCCTTCGAGTTCTACCTCAACACCCTCGACTGGGCGATGCTCGTGATGCTGCTGCCGGCGCCCCGCTCTTCCAGCGGTGGTGCGCCCGACACGCTCTCGTCGGACGCCTGGCACGCCAAGATCATTGACTTCAGCCTCGCCCGCGCGGTCGTGAAGGAGGACAAGGGCAACGGCACGGTGGGCTTCCGCGGCACCGCCCTCTACGCCTCGCCGGAGCAATGCGAGCAAAGGCCCGACCTTGATGGCCGGTCCGACCTTTATTCGCTCGGCTGCACCCTCTTCGAGCTTCTGACCGGACGGCCTCCCTTCCAAGCGCGCACTCGGAGCGAGGTGCTGAGGCTCCACGTCGCGCAGGCCCCGCCCGTCGAGCGTCTGGCGCACTTGCCCGCGAGCGTCGCCGGCATCACCGAGCGGCTGCTGGCGAAGGATCCGGCCGCGCGTTTCCCGGATGCCGAGACGGCCGCGCGCGCCCTGCGACGCGTCCGCGACCAGATCGAGCTCGGCAGCGCTCCGTTCGGATGGACGATCCCGCTGAAACCGCCAGTCTCTCCCCCGGCCACCATCAAGCCACGCTCGCGTTCGCGGGCTTGGCTCGCCGTCGTTGGCGGAGGGTTGGGGCTGGTCGCGACCGCTTGGCTAGGTTTGCGTCCCGGTGCCTCCGAGCCTCCTCCCGCACCGGGATCGGTGGCGGTGCTGCCGTTTTCCAACCTTTCGCCCGATCCGCAAAACGCGTTCCTTGCCGATGGGCTCCACGAGGAGGTGATCACCTCCCTGGCCGGGATGGGCGAGTTGCGCGTCACGGCGCATCCCTCCGTGCGCGACTTCCGGCCGGGAACCCCGCGCGACCTTGCCGCCATCGGCGCCAAGCTGCGCGTGAGCGCGCTCGTGGAGGCCAGCGTGCGCCGCGACGGCGGGCGCATCCGCGTGAACGCGCAGCTCGTCCGCCCTGGCACCGGCCAAACGCTGTGGGCAAACGCCTTTGAGAGCGAGGCGAGCGACCTCTTCGCGCTCCAAGCCAAAGTGGCGGCGGGGATTGCCGGCGCGCTGCACGGGAATCTGACCGACGAGGAGCGCGCGATCCTCGCGCCCGCCGCGCCGCGCCGCGGCGAGGGCTACGCCTTCTACATGCGGGCGCGCACCATCCTGAACCGAGGGAGGATGGGGCGCGCCGAGATGGACGAGACCGCGCGGATCCTGGAGGAGGCGATCCGCCATGATCCTGACTTCGCCCCGGCCCATGCCCAGTTGTCCATCCTCCATATGATCTACTATTCCTTCGGGCGAGACCGCACGGACCAGCGTCTCGGCCTCGCGCACCAGGCGGCCGAGGCTGCCCGCCGCCTAGCGCCCGAGGCTCCGGAGACGCTCCTGGCTTTCGGCGAATACTATTACCGCGGCTACCGCGACTATGGCCGTGCGTTGCCCTACCTGCGGCGCGCCTTGGAACTGGCCCCCAACAATGTGGAGGTCCTCACCACGACCAGCCTGATGGAGCGCCGGCAAGGGCGCTGGGAGGACGCGCTCGCGAAGCTGCGCCAAGCCGGTGAAGCTGACCCGCTCAACCCGAGGCTGCACTACAATATCACCACCACCCTGTGGTATCTGCGGCGCTACGAGGAGGCCGCGGCCCACGTGGAAGCGGCCATCCAGCGCAACGGCCCGCAATTCATCCTCGCCGACGTGCGGGGCGACCTCCACGTCGCGTGGAAGGGGCGCACCGCCGAGGCGTGGGAGGCCGTCAACCATCGCGCGCCGGGGGCGGTCTCGCCCGAGATCGCGCTGGCCAACCGCGTGCGCCTGCTGTGCCTGGACGGCCGCTTTGCCGAGGCGGAGCAGGAGTTGGAGCGCAGCTCCTTCGCGCGCCTCGACGGCCAGCTCGCGTATTTCACTCGTGAGTCGCTCGCCGCCGAAATCCTCACCGAGGCCGGGCGCGCCCCCGAGGCGGCGGCGCGCTGGCAAAAGGCGCTCGGGGAGCTGGAGGAGATGGCCGCCGCCCGCCCCTCCGATCCCCGGCTGCGGTCCCTGCACGCCGTCGCGCTGGCGGGCTGCGGGCGCACCTCCGAGGCACTCGCCGAGGCGCAGGCGGCGGTGGAGCTCGCCCCGCTGGCCCGCGATGCGTTTGACGGCGCGTATTTCCTCGAGCGACTCGCGCTGGTGCAGTTACGCTGCGGGCGCGGCGAGGAAGCCGCCGCCACCATCCGGCGGGTGCTCGCCGTGCCCGGGCGTCTCTCGCTCGCGAGCCTGCGCCTCTCGCCGGAATGGCGGGGGCTGCCGCTGCCCGAATTCGCTCCCGCCCCGCTCGCTCTACCCGATTCCAAGCGGTGAGTTTTCCGGGTGGCTGCACCTGGCCTGGGCGGGCTCGATCCGCCTCGGGTCAGCCCAGGGGCGTGGCCGCCGTCCCCGCCGGTCCGCCCGGTTGGGCAAGCGCCTCGATGAGGTGGCCCAGTTCCGCGCGCAGCTCCCCGGGGTCGGCCAAAGTCTGCGCCACCTCGGAGCGCAAGGCGGCGCGGAATCGCTCGCGCAGGCGAGAGAGCGCCATGCGCAGCGCGCCGTCGCGAAGACCCAGCGCAGCCCCCGCCTTGGCGAGGCCGCCCTCCTCCCGCGCGCCGAAGACCAGCGGCCGCAAATTCTCGAAGGTGGCCGCGGCCCGCGGGCCCGCGTATTCCCGGCGCACCGCCGCGTCCGCCTGCGCCACGATCACCTCGGCCCAGCGCCGGTCGAAGGCGGCGTCCGGGGCCGGCGGGACGGAGGGCGAAAGCATCTCGCGCTCCATGGCGTCCAGGGCGTCCAGCGCCAGCGGCGCTTGGCCGCCGCCGCGCCGCTGGGCTTGCTTGCGCCGGTGCGCGTCCGCCTGGAAGTTGGCCAGGCAGCGCAGGAGGAAGGAGCGGAACCGCCCGCCCTCGGGCCGTGGCTGCGTCAAGCCCTCGTTGGCCAGGAGGTGGGCGAAAAAATCCTGCGTGAGGTCCTGCGCGTCGGCGCGGCCCAGCCCGCGTCGGCGCAGCCACACGTAGGCCGGCGCCCAGTAGAGCCGGCACAGCTCCGCCAGCGCCCGGCGGGATTCCGTGCCGTCGCCCGCGCCCGCCGCGAGCACCACCGACCAGCGCGTGGTCTCGAAGGGCATCCCGCCGGCGGGGGTTTCGGAATTCATGGCGGGGAACGGCAGGGCCGGCGCAGGCGGGGAGTAACCCGGCGCGCCGGAGCCGCGTCAATCCCGCACCCGGGAATCCGGCCGAAAAAATTTGAAAAAAGTTCTTCCCGCCCGCGCGGGTTCCCGATACAACCGCCCGAGATGGCATTCGAGTCCAAGGCCGGCGCAGGCGTTGAGACCGGTGCGAAGTGTCCCAAGTGCGGCACTTGGCACGCGGCGGGAGCGCTTTGCCCGCGTTGCGCGCTTTCCTTCGCGCTGGAAGATGGCCACGACGGCGAGAGCGACCCGGAGTCCGAGGAAACGGTGGAGGGCAACCCCGCCCCCACGCCGCCCGCGGGCGCGGTGCCGCCGCCCAAGTTCGCCCACTTCACGCTGGAGCGCGACGGCGACGGCCATCCCGTCGAGCTGGGCCGCGGCGGCATGGGCGTGACCTACCTCGCCACCGACCGCCACCTTCACATCAAGGTGGCGCTGAAGGTCATCGCCCCCTCCCGCGTGGGCGACCGCGCCGCCCAGGCCCTCTTCTTCCGCGAGGCGCGCGCCGCCGCCAAGGTGCGCCACTCCCACGTGGCCAGCGTGCTCTACCTCTCCGAGCCGCCCGGCAACGTGTTCTACGCGATGGAGTTCGTGCCGGGCGAGTCGCTGCGTCGCTGGATCGAGCGGCGCGCGCCCGTGCCGCCGCTGCTCGCGATCTCCCTCGTCGAGCAGATCGCGCGCGGCCTCGGCGCGATCCATCACGAGGGCATCGTCCACCGCGACCTCAAGCCCGGCAACGTGATGCTCCTGCCCGCGCCGCGCTCCTCCGCCGCCGGCCCGCTGGACCCGCTCTCGCCCGACGCCTGGCACGCCAAGATCATCGACTTCGGCCTCGCCCGCGCCGTGGTGAAGGAGGACGAATACGTGAGCACGATCGGTTTCCGCGGCACCGCCCTCTAC
>CALMOL010000122.1:0-5741 GCA_937871685.1 uncultured Verrucomicrobiota bacterium | reverse complement strand
CGCCAGCCCCGAGCAATGCGAGGAAAAGCACGACCTCGACGGCCGCGCCGACCTCTACTCGCTGGGCTGCATCCTCTTCGAGCTGCTCACCGGCAGCCCCCCCTTCAAGGCCCGAACCCACCGCGAGCTGATGAACCTCCACGTCGCCAGCGCCCCGCCGCTGGAGCGCCTGGAGCACCTGCCCGCCCCGCTTACTGCGATCATGGCCCGTCTGCTGGTGAAGGAGCCCGAGGATCGCTTCGCGGACGCGGACGCGTTGGTGAAGGCGCTCGGATGGGCGCGGGGCCGCATCGAGGACGGGGCGGGGATGGCGCCGATGAGCAGCGCCCCACGCCCGCCACGCGTCACCCCGCACCTCTTTCCATCCAAGCCCGCGACGGTAATCACCCCCGCCGCGCCGATTCCGTTCTCGCCGACGCCGGAGTTTTCGCGCCCCTCGGATTCCAAGTTGCGACGTATCGTCCACACGCGACCGCGGTTCGTCGCCGCGGGTCTGGGGATGCTGCTGTTGCTCGCTGGCATCTTCGGGTGGCAGGCTTGGCGCACGGTTCCACCGGAGCCGCCACCGGAGGATTCACGGCCGGCGACGACTCGCAGCCTGGCGGTGCTGCCTTTTGCCAGCTTGAGTTCCGACAAGGAGAACGCCTATTTCGCCGAGGGCCTCCATGCCGAAATTCTTTCCAGCCTTACCCGCCTGGGCGACCTCAAGGTCATTTCCCGCCTCTCGGTCGAACGCTACAAGCCCGGCTCGGAACGCGATCTCAAGAAAATCGCCGCGGAGCTGGGTGTCGGAACGATCCTCTCCGGCAGCGTGCAGCGCGAGGGAGCCACTGTGCGGGTGAAGCTTGAACTCGTCGAGGTCGCGACCAACCGCGCGCTGTGGGCGACCAGCACGGACCGCACGCTGACCAATCTGCTTTCGGTCCAGAACGAAGTGGCGCTCGAAGTCGGGGAACGCCTCCTTTTACGTCTCAACCCGGCCGCCAAGCAAGCTCTGATGCGGCCCGCCGCCAGCAGCGCCACGGCTTACCAGCATTTCCTGCGGGCGCGGGCCCTCATGGGCAATGTGACGTCCGCCCGGCAGGACTTGAACGAGGCCGCGGAAGCCTTGGAAGCCGCGCTGGCTGCGGAGCCCAACTACGCCCTCGCCCACGCCCAGCTCTCCCAGCTGCACATGCTCTTCTACGCGTGGGGTCGGGACCGGACCGACCAGCGCTTGAGCCTGGCGTGGAAGCACGCCGACGCGGCGGCGCGGACCCAGCCTGATCTCCCGGAAGTGCAGCTGGCGTTTGGCACCTATCACTACCGGGGGTTCCAGGACTACGAGCGCGCCCTGCCGTTTTTCCGGCGGGTGCTGGCGGCGATGCCCGGAAACACGGAAGCCCTGTTGGCGGTCGCGTCGATCACCCGCCGCCAGGGACAATGGGCTTCGGCGGTGGAGAATTCTCTGCGCGTCGGCGAGAACAGCCCCTTCGAGGCGTTTGTTCAATACAACGTCGTCAACACGCTGATCTACGTGCGGGACTACGAGCGGGCGAGCCAGGTCGTCGAGCGGGCGCTGGTCCGCTCCCCACGCCACCCCGCGCTGATGAAGATTCGCGGAGAGCTGGCCCTGACCTCGCGCGGCGACCTCCGAGCGATGCGGGAAGATTTGGCCGTGCGCTCCCCGGAGAGCCCCACGCCGGAGCTCTACCTCCTGGATTACACTCGTCTTCTCTGCCTGGAAGGCCGTTTCGAGGACGCGCTCGCGGCCGCGCAGGCCAGCCGCTTCGAGCTGGCTGAAGGCGAGCTGACCTACACGACGCGCGCAATGCTCCTCGCCGACCTCATGACGCGCGCTGGTCGGGCGGACGCGGTGGACGCGTGGCGGGAATGCCTTCCACACCTGCGCGAGCTGGCCCGGCAGCGACCACAAGACCCGCGGCTACGCCTCGCCCACGCGCTGGTGCTCGCGGGCGCGGGTGCGGTCACCGAAGCGCGTGGGGAGGCCGACGCCGCGGAAAAGCTGTTGAGTGTCGAAAGCGATGCCTTCCTAGGTCCGTTGCTGCTCCACGAGAAAGCCACAATTCTGCGCCGGTGCGGTGACCGTGAGGTCGCCGAACTGATCGAGAAGCGCCTGGGAGAGATTCCCGCGCCGTTTTCTGAAGTTTACTTTCGCACTCTTCGATTAGAAAAACAAATGAAGCGGTGACACCGCGGCGCGGATTACGTTTCTCACTTTCGACGATCCATCATCAACTACTTGCTCCTCCCTATGAAACACCTCCCTCCACTGTTCGCTTGCCTTGGAATGCTCTGCCTTCCTGCGATCATTTCCTTGGCCCAGACACCCAAGCCAACCCCAACCCCTCAGGCGACGCCGAACCCCGTCGTGAGCGCCTCGACGAAGCTCAAGGCCCAGGGCTTCGGCGTTTGGAACTCGAACGTCGTCTTCGATCAGAATCAGGGCACCGGAACCAACCGGCTTTATTTTGAGATCCACATGGTGAGCACCGTGATCGGCGCTGGGAAGGCCGCGATTTACACCGATGCCGTGCGAGACGACCAACTCCGCACGGCCTGGACCTGCATCAAAGAAAGCTCTCCCAGCGCCAAGCTGCGCGATCTGGCGCAGACTATCATCGATGCCGCCCCGGCCGACCGCAAGTCACCCGGCCCGAGTTCCGACGTGGCCTGGGACCTGTCGGCCGTGCGCAGCGGCCACACCAACACTGTGGATTTCGAGGTGCGCATTCGCATCACCCTCAAGCCGGACAACGCCTATGACCTGACGGGTTACACCACCGTCCGCGATCAACTCCAGAACCCGACGGGCAGCCCGAACTATTGTGACGGAATCAAGTATGTGCGCGCGATGGTCGGCGGCGCGACGAACATCAAGAAGCCTATCCTGGATGCGATCCTCGCGGTGGTGAACGAACTGCCGACGGGGACTACTCCGTGCGGTCCGTGAGCCCACGCCGCAGCCCGATGCCATGAGCGGCGAAGCGACCTGCGGAATCATGGTCCTGCCGGATCCCTCCGGCCCGGACCCTGACCGGCCGCCCTTGGGACCGAACGAACGCCTGCTCCAGGGGATGGAACTTGGCGACCGCGCATTCGCGCTGCTGCGTAAAAACCGGCTGGTGGAGGCGAGCGCTCCGCTGCCCAGCCTGTTCGGCCCCGAGGCGTTCCTCGCCGGGATCAACGGCAGCTACCGGGTGCTTCCTCACCTTGGGGTGGTTCTCATCCATACTCCGGCCGCCCCGCCGCAAGACACCACCGTCTTCTCCGAAAAAATTCCGAACCTTTTCGAACTGGAATTGCGCACCAGGCTCGTGCGATCGGTTACGCGCGCGCAGCCGTTGTTCGACGCCATGAAGAAAGAAATCAGCGTGGCGGAAGCGTTCGATTCTTTCTGGCACCTGACAAAAACCGGCCTGGGCTCGCGGTGGAACAAGAATGAGGGCGCAAACGTCCTCGTCGGGATGCTGGACACCGGGTTTGACCTGAGCAGCGATGAAATGCGCCACACGAAGTGCGTGGGATTCTGCTACGTGGGCGAGTGCGGGGAACTCACTCCGCTGCCCGCCGACAAACCTCCCTACGACCTTTCCACCCACGGCACCCGCGATTGCAGCCTGATCACCGGCAAAACGCTCGGCGTCGCTCCGAAGTGCAGTGTGGCGGCGTCCGTCTTTCCAACCGAGTCCAGCACGGCGTCCTGGCTAGCCGGGTTGGAGGAACTGGTTGGCCGACAATTTCCCGATCGCCAAAGGGCAGGCGTGGACGTGATCTTCAGCTCGTCGGCGTGGGATCCGGTCGAGATCACCATGGGCGAATTAGATATCCTTCGAACCGTTCGGCAGCGCGTCCTGCGCCAAGGAATCCTCACCGTTGAGCCCATCGGGAACGGGCTGGCGGGGCAGCCAGTCATGTATCCGGCCTGCATGGATGGTTCGTTTGCGATCGGCGCCACCACGCCGGAGGACGTGCCTTGGATGAATTCGCGGGTCGGCCCGGCGGACCCGCCCCGACCGGATGGACGCTGCAAGCCCGATCTTTATGCGCCGGGAGAAAACGTGCGCGTCATTTCCGGCGGCAGCGCGCTGCCGGACATGCACAGCGGGACGTGTCTGGCGGCTGCCCTCGTTACCGGCGCCGCGGCGCTCGTGCTGGGGCGTCTTCCCCATCTGCGCGGGAACCCGAAGCTCCTCCAGGAATTCCTGACCGAACACTGCTGGCGGGGCAGTCCAAAGCGCCTCTGGCTGGACCCCGGGGTCATCGGCAACCGAACCCTACGCCGGTCAAGTTCGGTTGCGAACCGCCCTAGACATCCCAGGAAGCGCTGAAGGATGCCCCGCCGTGAATGGGCTTCAATCATTTCTCCGAATCCGACCGTGACGACGCATCTCGTTAGTTTTTCCACAAAGGAAGCGCGCGCATCTCGTTGACCAGCACCAAGCCGCGGTCGGTCAGGCGCAACTCGGGGATGACGGAGAGGGGGATGAGGTTGAAGCCCATGAAGGGGAGGGTGCAGCCGAGGGCGGTCCACTCGACCTTGAGGGCGGCCATCACGGCGGCGACCGCGGGGGCGCGCTCGTCGGAGAGGAGGCCGGCGACGGGGAGGCGGACGAGGGCGGCGAGCTTGCCGGCGCGCACCACGCAGACGCCGCCCTGGCAATCGCGGAGGGTTTCGACGGCGAGACGCATCGAGGGCTCGTCGTCGCCGGCGACGAGAAGGTTGTGGGAGTCGTGGCCGACGGTGGAGGCGACGGCGCCGCCGCGCAGGCCGAAGTCCTGGAGGACGCCGCGGGCGACGTTGCCGTTTTTGCCGTGGCGCTCCAGCACGGCCACGTAGCAGAGGTGGTGCTCGGCGCAGAGCGAGGGCCAGTCGGTCGGCGCGACGTCGAGGCGAATGGGGGAGTGGTAAGAAACGATGCCGGGCAGCGCGCAGCAGATCGCGTGGAGCGTGCCGAGTTGCGCGGCGGCGCCGAGCGGCGCACGGTAGGCGATGATCGAAGTCGAAGCCTTGCCCACCGCCGTGCGCGTGACCATTCCCCGCGGGGACGTGGACGCGGCGACGCTGGACTCATGGATCGGCTGGCTGCGCGCCGAGACGATTCTCCGCCGCAGCGCTCTCACCGAAGAAGAAGCGGACCGGATGGCGGAGCAGGCGAAGGCCGACTGGTGGAGCGAGAACAAGCGGCGCTTCATTGCGGAAGAAGCGATCTGAACCATGCGGCGCGCGGTGTTCGACGCGAACCTCGCGTGGCGATTCCTGGCCGGCGGGGCGGAGGCCTTGCGGAAGCGCTTGGCGACCGCGCCCCGGCTGCTCACGCCGCGGTTTCTGTTTGTCGAGCTTTTCAAGCACAAGCAACGGCTCCTGCACGCCACGCGGCTGCCGGAGCCTGAACTCCTGGACGCGCTGCATGTGCTGGTTGCCCGGCTGGAATTTGCGGACGAAGCGTTGATTCCGCTGGGAACCTGGGCGGAAGCTTACCGACTTTGCCGCGACGTGGATGAGAAGGATACGCCCTACGTAGCCCTCTCGCTGCATGCCGGCGCACCGCTTTGGACGCTCGACGTAGAACTGAAGGAGGGTCTGCGGAGACAGGGTTTCGATCACTTCTTCGAGCCGGGCGATGTCTGAGCGCCGGCCGGCTCCCACAGCGGCAGGGGGCGCAGCTCGCTGATGAGGACGAGACCGCGGTCGGTCAGGCGCAACTCGGGGATGACGGAGAGGGGGATGAGGTTGAAGC
>CALMOL010000121.1 GCA_937871685.1 uncultured Verrucomicrobiota bacterium | reverse complement strand
AGGTAATTGAGGCGGCGGCGCTTCTTTTCGGTCTTGTTGTATTGCTTGCCCATGAGTTGAGTGGCGAGAGTGCGGATGAGTTTGGCGGACGGCGGATCCCTGGGAAACCTCGCTTCCCGACGGAAGCCGAGGCGAGCCACCCGGTGAGGGTGGGCTGCTCCTTGCGCGCTGGCCACGATGGCCTTCGCGCGGGGGGACCGCCTTGGTGAGCCGGGAGCATTAGCACCCTTTCACATGGAGACAATCCGCAACATCGCCATCATCGCCCACGTTGACCACGGGAAGACCACGCTCGTGGACCAGCTTCTCAAGCAATCCGGCACCTTCCGCACCAATCAGAAGACCGAGGAGCGCATGATGGACTCCATGGACCTGGAGCGCGAGAAAGGCATCACCATCCGGGCCAAGAACGCCGCCTTCAAATACAAGAACTACCACGTGAACATCGTGGACACCCCCGGCCACGCCGATTTTGGCGGCGAGGTGGAGCGCATCATGCGCATGGTGGACGGCGTGCTCCTCGTGGTGGACGCGCACGATGGCCCGCAGGCGCAGACGAAGTTCGTGCTCAAGAAGGCGCTGGAGAACGGCGCCAAGCCCATCGTGGTCATCAACAAGGTGGACCGCGAGAACGCCCGGCCGCACAAGGTGCTCGACATGGTGTTCGAGCTTTTCCTGGAGCTGAACGCCACGGACGCGCAGCTGGATTTTCCCACCATCTACGCCTCCGCGCGCGACGGCTACGCGATGGTGAACATCGAGGACGACAACCGTGACCTCACGCCCCTCTTTGATGCCATCATCAAGTATGTTCCGCCGCCGCCCGCTCCGAAGGTCTCGTATTTCCAGATGCTCGTGGCGAACCTAGATTACTCCGACTACCTCGGCCGCATCGCCTACGGCCGCATCATGAGCGGCCGGGTCCGCGTGGGTGACACCGCCGTGTGCATCCACGGCGACGGCCGCCGCGAGCGCACCGCCGTCACGGCGCTCTTCGGCTACCAGGGCATGGCGCAGATCGAGCTCCAGCATGCGCAGGCCGGCGACATCGTGGGCCTCACGGGCTTCGAGAATGTCTTCATCTCCGAGACCATCACGGACTCCGAGGAACGCGAGGCGCTGCCCTTCGTCGAGATTGACCCGCCCACCATCACGATGCGCCTGCTCGTGAATGACTCGCCCGGCGCCGGCACGGAGGGCAAATACCTCACCGCCCGCCACCTGCGCGAGCGCCTCATCCGCGAAACGCGCACGAACGTGTCGCTCCAAGTCAATGATACCGAGTCGGCCAGCGCCTTCGAGGTGCGCGCGCGGGGCGAAATGCAGATCGCGGTGCTCGTCGAGCAGATGCGTCGCGAGGGCTTCGAGGTGCTGGTGTCGCGTCCGGAGGTGATCTTCAAGAAGGACGAGGATGGCACCACGCTGGAGCCGTATGAGTCGGTCTATTGCGATGTGCCGAACGAAAACCTCGGCGACGTGCTGCAGGGGCTTGCGGCGCGCAAGGGCGAGATCACGGCGATGGATCATCACGCGAAAAGCGTGTCCGTGCAGGCCATCGTGCCCACGCGCGGCCTGATCGGCTTCGAGACCGATCTCGTGAACATCACGAAGGGCATGGGCATCCTGAGCCACCTGTTCCATTCCTACGGCCCCCATAAGGGCGAGATTCCCTCGCGCAACCGCGGCGTGCTGGTGGCGATGGAGAACGGCCTCTCCACCGCCTACGCGCTCAACAACGTGCAGGAGCGTGGCCGCCTCTTCATCGGCGCCGGCGAGACGGTGTATGAGGGCATGATCGTGGGCGAGAATTCGCGCCCGGACGACATCATCGTGAATCCCTGCAAGGCCAAGCACCTGACGAACATGCGCTCGCAGGGCGACGGCAAGGGCATCACGATCGAGGCGCCGCTGCGGCTGAGCCTGGAGCGCTCGCTCGAATACATCGCCGAGGACGAGTTCGTGGAGATCACGCCGAAGTCGCTGCGCCTGCGCAAGAAGGTCCTCGAGGCCACCGCGCGCAAGCGCGCCGCTTCGAAGGCTTCGATGATGGGGGCGAACTGACCCCGCGTCGCCGTGGCGCATGTTTGCGGCCATGACCATCAAGCAGATTCGCGAGGTGGCGACGGCCACGCCGTTCCAGCCCTTCGTTGTGGAAACGGCGGGTGGCCGGCAGTTCGAGGTCCCGCACCCGGACTACTTTCTATTCGGGCCGGCCAACAGCCAGACGGTGGTCATCTTCGATCCTGAGGGCACCGCTAACTTGACCAACGCGGAGCACATCGTCTCGCTGGCCATCCAGGCACCGGCGTAGTCAAAGGACAAGTCGGCGAGAACGTGTGCCTTTCTTGCTGACAACGCGCTGGCGCGTGGCAACAATCCGCCCGCATGAACATCAACGTCGCGCGCAACGGCCAGCAGCTCGGGGTCTTCCCCCTCGAGGAGATCAACCGCCGCCTCGCCACCGGGGAATTGCTGCCCGCGGACCTCGCGTGGCACGAGGGCATGGCGGGTTGGCAGCCCCTGCACACCATCGCGGGCGTCCACGTGCCGGCCGGCACCGCGCTGGCACCCACGGCGCCGCCGCCCGGCGCGGCCTATCCGGCTGCCGGCTACCCGGGCGCCGCGGCCTACGGTGCCCCGGCGCCGCCGAACTACCTCGTCCAGTCCATCCTCGTCACGCTCCTGTGCTGCCTGCCGCTGGGCATCGTGAGCATCATCTTTGCCGCGCAGGTGGACGGCAAGGCGCGCGCGGGCGACCTCGCTGGTGCGCAGGCGGCATCGAACCAAGCCAAGCGCTGGAGCACCATCGGCGCGGTGGCGGGTCTGGTCGTCGGATTGATCTACGTCGTGCTCGGCGTTACCGGCGCCATCACCAACTTCCGCTGAAGCGCCGCTCGTGGCTCCCCGATACCGCTGGTATCTCGCGATCCTGGCCGCCGGGGCTCTCGTGCTGGGCGTCGCGCTCTTTCGCTTCAACCCCGCGGAAACCGCCGTGTTTCCACCGTGCCCGACGCGGGCGCTCGCGGGCGTTTATTGTCCCGGCTGCGGCGCGGCGCGGGCGTCGCACCAGCTGCTGCATGGACGCGTGGGCGAGGCCTTCCGCTTCAACCCGCTGCTGGTGCTGATGTTGCCGGTGACGGCTTGGCTCGCCCTGGGCTCGTTCCGAAGGCCCCGGCCATGGTGGACCTCGCGCGCGGTGCTGGCCGCGACGCTCGCGTTCACCGTGCTGCGAAACGTGCCGGCATGGCCTTTTTCGCTCCTCGCCCCGCCGGAATCCACGCGGGCGACGATGCCGGACAAACTCCCGCGTTGACAAGCGCGAGCGCGCCGCGTTTCCTCCCGCACGGTTTGTTCTCCGCCCGCCGCGCCGGCGGGCCGGTCCCGCGCCCTCCGACTCCGCGGGCCTCCTCTTCGTGCGCCGCGCCGGAACTGTTTCCGGCGCACCTCTCGATCCCGGAGACGAATT
>CALMOL010000120.1:4757-5025 GCA_937871685.1 uncultured Verrucomicrobiota bacterium | reverse complement strand
TCTCCGACGGCCACGGCGGCACGAGCACCAACACGGCCTCGCTCACCGTCACCCTCTCGCACGCCGGCGTGGTGCGCTTCGTGGCTGGCGCGCTCATTCTTCTCGCCCTGCTGGCCGCAGCCGTGTGGTGGCGCGCGTCCCGCGGCGCACGGCCTCCCACCGTCGCCGCGCCGCCGGCGGCCGCCGCGCCCACGGATGCCGCCGCCATGCGCCGCGTGGTGGCCGTGCTGCCCTTTACCAACGTCGGCGGCGCCCGCGAGAACGACTT
>CALMOL010000120.1:0-4747 GCA_937871685.1 uncultured Verrucomicrobiota bacterium | reverse complement strand
CTCCACGAGGACATCCTCACCGGTCTCGCCAAGGTCCAGGGCCTGCGCGTCATCGCCCGCTCTTCCGTGCTGAAATGGCGTGGCCGACCGGCCGCCGCGCGCGAGGTGGGGCGCGAGCTGGGCGCTGGCCTCGTGCTGGCCGGGAGCGTGCGCCGCGCCGGCTCGCGCCTGCGGCTCTCGGTGGAGCTGATTTCCTCGGAGAATGACCAGGTAGTCTGGAGCGCGGCGTTCGACAAGGATCTCACCGACGCCTTCGAGATCCAGGCCGCCGTGGCGCGCGAGGTCACGGGCCAGCTCGCCATGAATCTTTCCGAGGGCGAGCAGCGTCTGCTCGCCCGGCGGCCCACCACCTCGGCGGAGGCCTACGAGCTCTTCGCCCGCGCGCGCTTCATCCTCCAGCGCGAGACGCTCTCGCGCGAGGCCATGGACCGCGTGATCGCCCTTTACGAGCGCGCTATCGCCCTCGACGCGGACTTCGCCCTCGCCCACGCCAACCTGGCCGTCGCCCACGGCGAGTTCTATTGGTATGCCTACGATCAGTCGCCCGCGCGGCTGGAACTCGCGCGCGCCTCCGCCGCGCGCGCTCTGGCGCTCCAGCCCGAGCTGCCCGAGGCGCACATCGCCCTGGGCGAAGTGCATTACCGCTTCGAGCAGGATTACGAGGCGGCCCTGCGCGAATTTCGCGTCGCCCTGGCCCTGGAGCCGAGCAACCCGCGCGCCGTCGAGTCCTGCGGGCTGGCCCTGCGCCGGCTCAATCGCTGGGAGGAGGCGCTCGCGCAACTGCGGCTCTCCGTGGAGCTCGAGCCCGATGACCCGCAAAAAGAGGTCGGGCTGGCGGAGCAGCTCTACGTGATGCACCGCTTCGCCGAGGCTGAGCCCCACTACCGCCGCAGCTCCGAGAAGTCCGGCAACGCGAACTGGGAGACGAACCTCTACCTCTGCCGCCTGGAGCTGGGCGCGCCCTTCTCCGAATACGAGGCGGCCCTGCGCCGCCTGCTGCCGCGGATGGACGCCGATACCCGGGTGGGCGCCCTCACGCACTTGCGCGATTTCCTCGGGGCCCTGGACGCGCTGGCGCTGCTGCCCCCCGTCCTTGCCGAGGTGCAGGTGCAGGTGCCCCGGGCGCTGCCGGAAGCCGACCTGCGCGTCGCGCTCGGCGAAGCCGGAGAGGCGCGCCGGCTGTATGCCCTCGCCGAGGCCGCCCGCGCCGCGCAGGTCGTCGCGCGCCCGAACGATCCCTTCCCGCTCAGCCAGCACGCCCACGCCCTGGCCGGCCTGGGCGAGCGGGAGCGCGCCGCCGCCGAGTCACGCCGCGCCGTGGAGATGCTGCCCGACGCGCGCGACGCCATCTCCCACCGCCAGCTCCAGGTCGAGCGCGCCGAAACGCTGGCTCGCGCCGGCCTCCCCGAGGAAGCATGCGAGGTGCTCGAATATTTGCTGCGGGTGGAGATCAAGTTCACCCGCAACCACCTGCGCCATTTCCCCGAGTGGGACGCCCTGCGCGGCCACCCCCGCTTCGAGCGCATCCTGGCGGGGAAGTGAGCGGGGAGTGACGTTCTGCCGAGTCGCCAAGAGATGTCGGCGTAGGCGATCATTCTTCAAAGTTTGGAGGAAGGCCACGATATCCACTGGGCTTCTGCCAGAACCCGAGGCGCGCTTCTCGGCCAGCTTACGCGTCATGCGCGGCCGAGGCTTGGTGACGACGAACTTGGTCTTGCCGCGGGAGGCGACGGCGAGTTCTTCGCCGGGGACGAGAGCATCGACGAGCGTTTCGTCGGCGTAGAACTTCGTCGCAGAGACGGTCTTCGTGCCGAAAGATGTCGCGGCCGGCCGCGGGGCGTCAAACCGTCCCGGGCAGTCATCCGCTGCGCCAGCCCTTTGCAGGACGCGCGGGACCGGCGATTGGTTCCGCTCCCTTCATTGAATGCAATCCGCCGCCGAGCCTCCCGCTTCGCAGGAGCCGCTGCGCTTCGCGCACTACGAAGTGCGCCGGCGCGAGGATGGCTCCCCGTGGCAGCTCGGCGAGGGCGGGATGGGCGTCACCTACCGGGCGGTGGACACCCGGCTGCGCATCGAGGTGGCGCTCAAGGTCATCCGCCCCGCCGCGGCCGGGCGAGAGGAGGCGCAGCGCCTTTTCGTGCGCGAGGCCCGCGCGGCGGCGCGCGTGCATCATCCAAACGTGGCGCCGGTGCTCTTCCTTTCCGACGCGCCGGGCGAGTGCTTCTACGCGATGGAATTCGTGGACGGCGTGGCACTCCACGCCTTCCTGCGCGCCCGATCGCCGCTGCTCCCGCGGCTGGCGCTGGCTTTTGCGGAGCAGGTGGCGCGCGGCCTGGAGGCGATCCATGAGCAGCGGCTCGTCCACCGCGACCTCAAGCCGGGCAACGTGATGGTGGTCGAGTTTCCGCCCGGCCACCCGCGCCATCGGCCGCTGGCGGAAGCGGGCGGGCGGCTCCTCAAGATCATCGACTTCGGCCTCGCGCGCGGCATGGCCTCGGCGGCCGCCTCGGTGGCGCCGGTGACGGCCGGCTTCCGCGGCACCGCCGCCTACGCCTCGCCAGAGCAATGCTTGGAGGCGGCGGACCTCGACGCGCGCTCGGACCTCTACGCCCTCGGTTGCATCCTGTGGGAAATGCTCGCCGGCCGGCCACCCTTCGTGGCGCGCTCGGAGTTTGAGCTTTTCCAGCTGCATCTCACCGCGGCGGTCCCCTGGGGCACGCTGCCGGCCGATGTGCCGGGGCCGGTGCGTGCGCTCCTCGCCCGCCTTCTGGCCAAGGATCGCGACCAGCGTCCAGGGGACACCGGCGAGGTGGCCGATGAGCTCCGCGACGCTCGCGCCGCCTGCCCCGAGCTGGCGCCTTCCTCGGCCGCGGATTCCACGGGCGGCGAGACCACCCCGCTGCCGGTCATGCCAAGGGATACCGCTTCCGCCCTTGGCGTCCCAATCTCCTCTCCCCCTTCGCCTTCCCCGTTGCCCAGCCCGGTGCTTCCGCCCCCGGCCACCGTCACGCTCACGAGCCGCTCCCTCGGCTGGGGACTCGCCGCGGTCGCGCTGGTGGTGGCGGGCATTTTCTTCGTGGTGCAGCGGTGGGCCTCGGCGCCGCCGGTGGGCGGGACGGGAATCGATCCCACGCCTTCACCCGCGGGGCGCTCGCCCATCCGGGTGGACGAGACGCCCGTGCTTGCGGTGCTACCCTTCGAGGCGCTGGGCAGCGGGGGCGGCTCGGCCACGCCCGGACGCCCGGAGGACGAGGCGAGCTACTTCGCCGACGGCATTCACGAAGATATCCTGACCGGCTTGGCGAAGGTCGAGGGGCTGAAGCTCATCGCGCGCTCCTCGGTGATGCGGTTTCGTGACAAGCCCACCTCGGCGCGCGAGGCCGCGCGGGAGCTGGGGGCCACGCTCGTGCTGGAAGGCAGCGTGCGGCGCGCCGGCTCGCGCGTGCGCGTGACGGCGAACCTCGTGGACGCGGCCAGCGCGCACCAGATCTGGGCGGAAACCTACGACCGCGAGGTGCGCGACGTGTTCGAGATCCAGAGCGCCGTGGCCCGCGAGATCGCCGCTGCCCTGCGCATGAACCTGCCCGCCAGCGACCGCGCCGCGCTCGCGCGCCGGCCGACCACGAACGCTGCAGCCTACGAGAAGTTCCTCCAAGCACGCGCCATCCAGCGCCAGACCGACGCGCGGCAGGCCGAGGTGATCGCTCTTTACGAGCAAGCCGTGGAGCTGGACCCGGCCTTCGCGCTGGCCTGGGCGCGGCTCTCGCGCGAGCACGCACGGGCCTACTGGTATGCCTATGATCACACGCCCGAGCGCGTGGCCAAGGCGCGCCGCGCCGCCGAGACGGCTGTGCGCCTCCAGCCCGAGTTGGCCGACGCGCGCGTGGCCCTGGGTGACCTCCATTACCGCATCGAGAATGACTGGGAGGCGGCGCTGCGCGAATACCGCGTGGCCCTCGCCGTGGAGCCGGAAAACGTCCCCGCCATTGCCGCCACCGGCCTCGCGCTGCGCCGGCTCGGGCGCTGGGAGGAGGCCGGCGCGCAGTTCCGCCGCGCCATCGCACTCGCGCCGGAGGATGCGCAGAAGATCAACTGGCTCGCCGAGACGCTCCTCATCATGCGCCGCTATCCAGAGGCGGACGAGACCTTTGCGCACGCCCTCCTGGGCGCCGCCAACCCCTCGTGGGCCGCCGCGCAGGCCTACGCGCGCCTGGAGATGAGCGGCGACTTCGCCGCCTACGAGGAGGCCGCGCGCGCCCTCGCTCCGCGCGTGCCGCTGGATGAAAGGCCCGCCTTGTGGCTGAGCGTGCGCGACTTTCCAGCCGCCGAGGCGGCTCTGCGTGCGCTGCCAGACACGCTCGCGGACGCGCAGGTGACCTTTCCCAAGACGCTGGTGCTCGGCGAGGTCCTGGCGCTCGCCGGCCGCGCGGCCGAGGCGCGGACGGCCTTTTCCGCCGCGGCGGATGACCTGGGGCAGGCCGTGGCGCGCGCGCCCTCCGACGCCCTGCTGCGCATGAAGCTGGCGCGGGCGCTTGCCGGCCGTGGCGGCCCGGGTGACCGCGAGCGCGCCGTGCGCGAGGCGGCCGAGGCAGCGCGCGCCTTCCCCGAATCGCGCGACTACATCTTCGGCCGCCTGCTGCGGGTGGAACAGGCGCAGGTGCTGGCAGCGTGCGGCGACGCCGAGGCTGCCTGCGCCGTGCTGGAACACCTGATGTCCACCGAGGTGCGCCTGACGCGCACGCAGCTC